>CAMEQX010000240.1 GCA_945933905.1 uncultured Clostridia bacterium | reverse complement strand
CGAATCATACTCGTAGTAATCCGACCCCGAAGCAAGAATAATATCAAAAATTATTCCGTTTGCCGACACATTATTTCCGCTGTAGCTTGCGCCGCTTACGCACAAATTTTCAGGCAGCACTGCCATAAACATCATCGTTTCGCCGCCTTCGGTATAAGATACGACGAAATAATGACCATACGCAGAGTCGTATGTATATGCAAACTCCGCGCCCTGAACCGCTGTACCGTTTAAGGTAAGCGAATTTGCCATCGCCGGCTGCTGTGGAATACCCGAAGTTCCGCCGGGCAGGTTTCCCAAGCCGCCGGATTGTGAGAAACCGGGAGTTGTGCTGTTACCCGCAGGAGTGTTTCCGCCGGGCTTCAGCACAAGGATAAGCACCGTGATGACAATAGCGGCAACCGCTAAAATTACCGCGGGAATAACTATGTACTTCAACGGAACGCGTTTTTTCTCCGCAGGAACGTATGTGTTCATTGCCGCAGGGGAAAACTGTGCTCCGCAATTCTCGCAGAACGCCGCGTTATTTTTAATCTCGCTACCACATTTTTCACAAAACATAAAAATCGTCCTTCATATTTAATATAACCTGAGTTCATTATACCGCTGTTATGAATTTAATGTCAATAGTTTTTGGGAAATTTTGTTGAAATTAGCCAAAGCAATCTCAACAAAATATACCTTCAATATCAAGTGTAACCGTGACCGTTGCAGCTAATGCATTTCTTGTAGCCGCCGACGCAACCCGATGCGGTGCATTTGATACTTCCGCCGCCGTTGCATCTCGGGCAAACCACATCTCTTTTCTGCGCGTAAGAGTAATAAGTTTGCGCGCCGTGGCAGGACGGGCATTGCTGATAGCCGTTATCGCATTTGGTGCATTTTACCTTGCCATCTCCGTGGCATACGCCGCATTTGTGTTCCCCAGGTTTAGCCAAACCACCGCTTGAACCGCCACTCGAGCTGCCGCCGGAACTGTCTCCCGAAGACGAGCTTGGTTTTTCGCCGAGAACAGTATGAGCCACGCCCTCGACAACGCAATCCGTGCCGCCGCCGCTCATCTTCACATAGAAATACCACTTCATCTCTCCCGTTGACGGGGTAAAGTCAATTATCGTAAACTGTGCGTCTTTAAATACATTTCCGTATTGTTCCCAAGAGAAAGAATAATTGTAGCCCTTGCTGGTATAGAACCCTTGCTGCATTATATCATTGACATATTGATTTTTCATATCCGAGAGGCTGTATGTTGTTCCTTTCCCCCAGCCGTTCTGCGATTGCAAATCAAATTTTATGAAACAATCCGAGCCGGACGTGAGACCGTCAACGTACACATGGAAAGAGTTGTCGTACTTGATATATTGGGTAATCGTATGTTTTGCGTTTTCGGCGGGCACGGTCATTGACTTCGTGTTATTGCACAAAATGTTCGCGTTTCCTTTATCGGGTACGGTGAACGTGTTGCCCGTATTGGTCGAGGTGTAAGTTCCTTTCGGCGTTTCGGGAATTGTTTGCTGCGGCTTGCTTGAGCTCGATGAACTTGAACTGCTCGGCTTGCTTGAGCTCGATGAACTTGGGCTGCTCGGCTTGCTTGAGCTCGATGAACTTGGGCTGCTCGGCTTGCTCGAACTCGATGAACTTGAACTGCTTGTGGTTCCCGAGCCGTTAAAGCTGTTGGACGATGTGTATTCGGACTCTCCGGCTGCCACAATATCTATTGTGCGTCCGTTAACGGCAACAGCTCCCGAAATCTTAAAAAACGCCGATTGATACGGCTCTATATCGGTAATGGATACAGACAGGTTGTCAAAAACCTCAGGGTTATCCTTGGAATTGTACTCGCAGTTATTAACAACAACATCAAAGATTATGCCGTTAGCCGACATATCGTTCTCGGTATATTTAGCGCCGCTCACGCACAACCTCTCCGGAAGCACCGCCATAAACATCACATTATCGCTGTTGTCGTTAAAAGCCACAGCCAAATAATGTCCATACGCTGCGTTGTATGTATATACAAACTTTGCTCGTGCAGCAAGCGTATCGTTTATAAAAAGCTTATTTGCGCTTGTTAACTCGGGAAACTCCGAAGGCATATTGCCCGCCGAAAACCCTATGCTGCTTGTTTCGCCGTTGTTGTACGGGTTTTCGCGGCTTGGGGAGCTGTTAAGCACGATTATCGGTAAAGCTATCACCACCCCAAACGCCAGTATCGATACTATCATCGCAATACGGTTTATCAACCTCTTGTTGACGGGCTTTTTCGCAGGTTGAGCGCTCATCTGCACCCGCGGCATTTGTGCCTTCGCGTCAGATTGCGTTTCAATACTGCGCGAGGTCTGCGCTCCGCAAAACCCGCAGAACCGTGAGCCTTCGTCTATCTGTTTTCCACATTTTGAACAGTACATTTTCGTTTCCTCCAAAATCAAATATGCCCGTCGATAATTTGAACTCGCCAAATGAAAGCCCATAATTTAGATGGTTTGATGCGATTTGATATAAAACGATAGGTATTATCCAAATTCTATAAGCAATTCGGACTTTTGATATCAAATTTCTATCGGGGGTTTGCTATCAGTCGAAAGAATAATTATCGACTTTATCTCTCTTGATTTATTATAGCACTTAGCGGATAAAATTACAAGAGTTTTATTTATATTGTCCTCCAAATAACTCTTGATTTTTTCAGCCTGACTTTTTCAGTCTGTCTGCAGCTGTGAAATGGTTTTTCGGTGCCACTCTCAAAAGATTCAAGAGTTAATTGGTACATCAATAATATGGAGATTTCTTACGTCTGCCCCATTTTCAGCATTTTACATATTTTTAAAGAACGTCTCCGGTTTATCAAACGGAATCCTGTCCGTCCTGTCATAGAGATCGATATGCTCTGCGTCGTTCACAACATAAAGCTCCTTCGGCTCGCTTGCCGCGGCATAAACATTCTCGCTGAAAAAACCTTGAGTGAGCGCGGTTGCCGCCGCCGTGCATTTGGATAAGAAGCGGCTTTACCTCGCCGTCGTTCGGACGGGCTTCGTAAAGCTGAGTGCCGTCAATTTCAAGCCGTCTCAAGCCAATTCCATAACCCTTGTAATACTCCAGATCTTCATCTGTAAGGGGGATTTCCTTAAATTCCTTGTCAAACTCGTCGATGGCCGAATGAAACGCAACAAGCTCGGTGGAGTAATCTTCCGGCATTGTGTTTGAAGCAAACATGGACTTTTCGGACTCGGGTTTGCCTTCCTCGCTTGAGCTAGATGTACTTGAAACAGATGTGCTTGAACTAGTCGTACTTGAGCTTGTTGACGAACTTTTTCGTTCGAGGTTGTTTTCGTTTCGGTTGAAGCGACAGACTCGCTTGACGCTCCGCCGGATGTTTCGACGGAACTGCTGCACCCCGACAGCAATATTACTGCGGCTAAAACCGCAGAACAGACAT
>CAMEQX010000239.1 GCA_945933905.1 uncultured Clostridia bacterium | reverse complement strand
ACATACTGTTCCTCCCGTGACCCCGGGATTCAACTTTCCGATGATGATGAAGCGGCGATTTATTTCTCATCGGGTACAACGGGCTTCCCGAAAGCCATTCTCCACGCCCACAGAAGCCTTGTTCACGCGGCTCTGACGGAACAAGCCCATCATTCACAGGGCAGGGACGACGTTTTCCTCTGTATTCCGCCCCTCTACCATACGGGCGCAAAGATGCATTGGTTCGGCTCCCTTGTGGCGGGAAGCAGAGCGGTACTTCTCAAAGGCACAAAACCCCAATGGATTCTGAAAGCCGCAAGTGAGGAAAAATGCACAATCGTCTGGCTTTTAGTTCCGTGGGCGCAGGACATTCTCAATTCCCTTGACGCAGGAACGCTGAAACTTGAGGATTATGATTTTTCCAAATGGAGACTTATGCATATCGGCGCACAGCCCGTACCCCAGAGTCTTATTAAGCATTGGCTTGAATATTTCCCGAATCATCAGTACGATACAAACTACGGACTTTCCGAGTCAATCGGACCGGGCGCCGTCCACCTCGGTGTTGAAAATGTTCACAAGGTTGGCGCAATCGGTATTCCCGGTTACGGTTGGCAGGTAAAAATCGTTGAC
The DNA here is from genome assembly GCA_945933905.1 of uncultured Clostridia bacterium. Taxonomy (GTDB): domain Bacteria; phylum Bacillota; class Clostridia; order Oscillospirales; family Ruminococcaceae; genus CAG-115. The sequence continues at coordinate 2,825 of CAMEQX010000239.1, read as the reverse complement.
GAAAACGGCGACGAGGTCAAGGGACAGGACGTGGGCGAACTTTGTTTAAAGGGAAACGGCGTTATGGAATGCTACTATAACGACCCGGAGGCAACGGCAAAAACCCTTAAAGACGGTTGGCTTTATACGGGCGATATGGCAATGCGGGACGAGGACGGCTTCATTTTCCTCGTTGACCGCAAGAAAGACGTTGTCATCAGCGGCGGCGAAAACCTCTATCCTGTTGAAATCGAGAATTTTATGGCAAAATTCGATAAAATCAAGGACGTTGCCGTTATCGGTCTGCCCGATAAACGTCTCGGTGAAATCGCCGCAGCTATCGTTGAGATAAAAGCGGGCGAAACCTGTACGGAGGACGAAATCAACGAGTTTTGCCTCGGAATGCCGCGCTACAAAAGACCTAAGAAAATTATTTTCGCGGAAGTGCCGAGAAACGCAACGGGCAAAATCGAAAAGCCCAAGCTCCGCAAGATTTACGCGGGCGAAAATATCGTTGATATGGAAAACAAGAGTTGATTTACGCGCTCAAAAATCCCGATTTCCTGAAAATCACCGATAAAAACGACGCGTTTTTCGGCGGCGCGCAGGCGTGGTTTTCGGACAATTTTTCCGTGAACGGCGGGTGCGGGGTGGTTGCGGCGGCGAATATTCTCGCGTATCTCGGCGAAAAAAACGCGGCGCTTTACCCGCAAAAATCGCTCTCGAAACAGGATTTCACCGCGTTTATGACGGAGCTTTGCGCGTTCGTCAAAATCAAGAATTTCTTCGGTCAGCCGCTCGGCGTGTGGGGTGAAAAACGCTTTGAAAAGGGCGTTCTGCGCTACGCGAAAAGCCGTGGAGTTTCGCTTTCGGCGGTTCGGTTTCGCGGTAAAAAGACGCTTGAAAACACCGCCGAATTCATCAAAACCGCGCTCGCGGAAAATCTCCCTGTGGCAATTCTTATCGGTTTCAATCCGCGGCTCAAACGCGTGCGGTGCGTTTATCCGAGCGGAAGCGCGTTTTGCGGGAGCTTCGAGAAGCATTGGGTGACGATAACCGAGCTTTCCGAAAACGGCGGGAAAATCACGCTTAAAACGTCGTCGTGGGGCGCGGAGGCGGAGATTGATTTGGCGGATTTCGTTGACGGCGAGAAAATTTACTCGGCTTTGGTTTACTTTAAATAGCAAAACGGCGGGCTTTTCACCCGCCGATATTTTATTTCAGAAGATTTGCGAAGTACTCGGCAACCGCTTTGTTTCTGATGAGCAAAGGTCCGATAATGTGCGTGCCGTAGAAATTTCCGTCGATAATTCCTTCAACGGCGGTTTCATTTTTGTTGTTTCCCGCGCCTTGCTTAACCGTGAAAAACGGCTTTGTTATGCCGAAAATCTCGCTTGCCTTGTTGACGAAACCGATGATTTCGCTGCCGTTAAATTCGCAAATGCTGTCGGTGACGGTGCGCTTGTCGCTCTCGGTTGTCGTGAAATCGAAAAATCCCAAGCCCTCGAACTCCGCGCCGTTTTTGTCGGTGATTTTTTTGCCGAACATCTCGAAGGAATTGCCCGTTGCAAGCACGACAGCGCCGCGCTCCATTGCCGCAGAAAGCTCGTCTTTAAGCGGCTTCAGAGCCTCGAGAGCAACCTTTTGGTTTTTCTCCGTGCCGGAGCCGATGTAGATGAAATCCGCATCCGAGAGGTCGATTTTGTCGCCCACGGACTGCTTTTCGACAGTCACCGAAACGCCGCGGTTTTCAAGCTCGCGCTTTAACGCAAGCACGTTCGCGTACTCGCCGTAGAGGTTCATCAGATTGTGGAACAAATGCAGAATCTTCATTTTTGCACCTCCACTTTCGACAGGAATTTCGCCTTATCCGAAAAGCACGTCACGGTGTACAGCTTCTCGCGGTTTTCCGTCTTGATTTCATCGATTGCAGCCTCGATATCGGGGTTTGTGTAAAGCTTTTCGGCGGGGATTTCCGTGAACGAAAAGCGCGTTTTGAGGTCCTCGCAGTGCGCGCCGAGAAGGTATATTTTCTCCACGCACGGCGCGTTCAAAAGCTCGAAATCTATGTCCCAGAGCCAGCTTATCTCGCCTGTCGAATAGCGTCTGCTCACCGCGTCCACGATGATGATAACCCCGCAGGGCTGATTTTGCCCGATGATATAGCGGATTGACTGGTCGTAGGAAATCGAGTTTTCGTGCTTGGAAACGAGGAAAGTGCCGTTTGAATTGCCCAGCTTGTACTGCACAACTCTGCCGTTTTTCAGCACATAATCGCTGATATTCTCGGCGATTTTCCCCTCGTCAATCCCGACAAGCGAACACACCGCAAAGCACGCCAAGATGTTATACACATTGTAAATGCTCTTGAACGCGAGCGTGATTTTTTCCTTGCCGTTTATCGTGACAACGCCGTTTTCGAGGTCGGCGCTCGTTATCGTGAAGTCGGTCGGGTGCTTTTTGTGACCGCAGCTTTCGCAGAAATAATCGCCGATGTGGTTGTAGTGACGGAAGTTGTACTTCATCGGTTTCTTGCAGTTCGGGCAAAACGCGCCGTCATCATAGACGGAGTTGTTCTCGGTGAACGAGAAATCCTGCTTGTCCATTCCGAACCAAATTACGTTTTCCCTGTCCTTGCCGTAGAGCGACACAAGCGGGTCGTCGGCGTTGAGGATAAGCGTGGATTTTTCGGTAACGGACGGCGCAATCGCGTCAAAAACCCACTCGGGATGACCGTTTCGCGTGAGCTGGTCGCGGTAGAGATTTGTGATAACATAGTGCGTGGGCGAGAAGTGGCTGAACGTGAATTTCGAGTAGCGCTCGTCGCTCTCGAGCAGCAAAACGTC
>CAMEQX010000238.1 GCA_945933905.1 uncultured Clostridia bacterium | reverse complement strand
CTCGCCGACCTCGCCCTGAGCGACTTCCTCGCCCTTGTCGTTGATGATTTTCGTTTCCCAGCCGTAGCCCGCGATACCGATTGCTCCGATTTTGTGGATATTTTCAATTCCGAGGTGAACGCAGCCCGGACCTATCGACTCGGACAAGCCGTAGTTCGTGTCATACTGCTGGTTCGGGAAGTACTTCTGCCAGCGCTGAATAAGGCTCTGCGGGACAGGCTGCGCGCCGATGTGCATAAGCCGCCATTGCGCGAGCTTCTAGGCGGAGAGCTTCTCGCTGCCGTTGTCGAGCGCCTCGAGGATATCGAGCGCCCACGGCACAAGCAGCCACACAATCGTGCATTTTTCGTCAGAAACGGTCTTGAGCACCGCGTTTGGCGTCACGCCTTTCAGCAAAACGGCTTTCGAGCCTGTGATAAGGCTGCCGAACCAGTGCATTTTCGCGCCCGTGTGATAGAGCGGCGGAATGCAGAGGAACACGTCGTCGTGCGTCTGTTTATGGTGATTTTGTTCAACCTTGCAGGAGTGCATAAGCGCTCTGTGATTATGTAAAATCGCCTTCGGGAAGCCTGTCGTGCCCGATGAAAAGTAAATTGCCGCGTCGTCGTCCTCGGAAAGCTTAATTCCGGGAGAAATGCTCGCGCAGTTTGACGAGAGTTTGTCATAATCCTCGGCAAAGGACGGGCAGTCGCCGCCGACATAGAACAAAATCCGCTTTTTGCCGATTTCCTCGGCGATTGTTTCAATTCTTCCGATAAACTCCGGACCGAAAACCAGCACGTCCGCGTCCGCTAAATCAAGGCAATACTTGATTTCCTCGGCACTGTAACGGAAGTTCATCGGCACGGCAAGCGCGCCTGTTTTCAGCACGCCAAAGTAAATCGGCAGCCATTCAAGGCAGTTCATCAGGAGAATTGCCACTTTATCGCCTTTTTTCACGCCGCGGCTGATAAGAAGCTGCGCGAAGCGGTTTGCTTTCTCGTTGAACACGCTCCAAGTGATTTCGCGGCGGTACCAGAGAGAAGACGTAGGCTGAATAAGGTCATAGTCCTTCCAAAGCATACGGGGCTTTTCCGTAATCTGCGGGTTGACCTCAACCAGCGCGACCTCCGTTGCGTATTTTTCGGCATTTTGCTCGAGTAAATCGGTTATAGGCATTTTTTCTGCGCTCCTTTAAATTGTTAAATTGTACATCTTCTATTTTAGTACTTTTTTCATCAAATAACAAGGGGTTTGTGGAATTTATGTGGATTTTTGACAAAATTCAGCAATCATTTTGTTCAACATCAACAACCACAATTCCACCGAAACAACGAAAACCGCCGGTTGACAAACACGCCGAAATATGTTATAATAAGAGATGTTGTGAAACAATGCAGTATGATAAAGTGCTGCTATGACAAAAAGAAAGGAAAATGACAATGAAAAAGAAGATTATGGCGATTATTCTCGCGGCTGCTGCGGCAATCGGACTTTGCGGCTGCAAGGGCGGCGAAAAGAAGGACTGGGACTACATTCAGGACAAGGGCGAACTGGTTGTCGGCATTACATATTTCAAGCCGATGAACTATTTCGACGACAACACCGGCGAGCTCACGGGCTTTGAAACCGAGTTCACCACGGCTGTCTGCGAGAAGCTTGGCGTAAAGCCGAAGTTCCAGGAAATCAACTGGGACAACAAGGTTTTCGAGCTTGACGCAAAGACGATTGACGTTATCTGGAACGGAATGACCGTAAAGGAAGACCTCGCGGAGAAAATCATTTTCTCGACTCCTTACATCAGAAACAGACAGGTTGCGATTATCAAGAAGTCAAACGCGGACAAGTACAAGGATTTGGCTTCTATGGCGAACGCTTCCGTAACCGCTGAAATCGGTTCTGCGGGCGAAACCGCTGTTCAGGCTGACGAGAACCTCAAGAAGAACTACAACGGCTGCGCTGCGCAGAAGGACGTTCTTATGGAAATCAAGGCGGGCACAACCGAAATCGGTGTTATCGACTACGTTATGGCAAAGGCTTCCGTTGGTGAAGGCACGGATTACGCTGACCTTATGATTGTTGAAAACGTTAATCTTGCTCCCGAGGAGTACGCTGTCGGTATCCGCAAGAGCGACGTTGAGCTTCAGAAGAAGATTAACGCGGCGATTGACGAAATGGTTAAGGACGGCAGCCTCAAGGCGCTTTGCGAGAAGTACGACCTCGCTGACGTTTACGCGTTCAACTGATTGATTTAAGGGTGGAAATATGTCGTTTCTTGAAGTAACCGCGCAGCTTGCCGACGGCTTTCTGACAACGCTTTTGATTTTTGGAATAACGCTTGTCTGCTCGCTGCCGCTGGGACTTTTGATAACATTCGGCTCGATGTCGAAAATCCCGCCGATAAAGTGGCTGGTGAAAACGTTTGTGTGGATTATCCGCGGCACTCCGCTGATGCTTCAAATCATCATCGTTTTCTACGGGCCGGGGCTGATTTTCGGCTGGGACGCGCTTCCGAGACTGGTTGCGGTGCTGATTGCCTTTGTGATAAATTACGCGTGCTATTTCTCGGAGATTTACCGCGGCGGAATTGAAAGTATTCCGAAAGGGCAGTACGAAGCGGGACAGGTTCTTGGAATGACGAAAAAGCAGATTTTCTTCAAAATCGTGCTGTTTCAGGTAATCAAGCGGATTGTCCCCCCTATGGGCAACGAAATCATCACGCTCGTCAAGGACACGTCGCTTGCGCGCGTAATAATGGTAGTAGAGCTGGTTCAGGCGGCGCAGTCGATTGTCGCGCAAAAAGCGATTATCTGGCCGATGTTCTATATCGGGGCGTTTTATCTGCTGTTTTCGGGACTGCTCACGATACTGCTCAATCGCGTTGAGAAAAAGCTGAATTATTATCATAGTTGAGGTGAAGAGCTTTGGCATTTCTTGAGGTTAATGGCATACAAAAGAGCTTCGGAAAAACCGAGGTTCTCAAAAATGTAGATTTCTCGATGGAAAAAGGCGAGGTTCTTGCGATAATCGGCTCTTCGGGAAGCGGCAAAACAACGCTCCTGCGCTGCTTGAATTTTCTCGAAAGAGCGGACAGCGGCAGCTTTTCGGTTGACGGAGAGGAGCTTTTTAACGCGGAGAAAACCTACACCGACAAGGAAAAGCGCGAGAAACGGCTGCGGTTCGGGCTGGTTTTTCAGCAGTTTAATCTGTTCCCGCAGTACACGGTGCTGAAAAACGTGTCGCTTGCGCGGGAGCTTCTTGAAACGGACGGGAAAAAGCTCGCGAAGGACGAGAAAAAGCGCATTTTCAAGGAAATCGAGGACAACTCGCGGCAGCTTCTCGCGACGGTTGGTCTTGCGGACAAGGCGGGCGACTACCCGTGCAATTTGTCGGGCGGTCAGCAGCAGCGTGTGGCGATTGCGCGCGCACTTGCGTTAAGCACCGAGATACTCTGCTTTGACGA
>CAMEQX010000237.1 GCA_945933905.1 uncultured Clostridia bacterium | reverse complement strand
ATGACGTGATGTTCCTCACGGGCACGGACGAGCACGGAATGAAAATCGAGCAGAAGGCAAAGGCGCTTGGCGTTACCCCGAAGGAGTACGTTGACCCGATTGTCGATAATTTCAAGAAGCTCTGGGACGTTATGGGCATAAGCCATGACCGTTTTGTCCGCACCACAGACGATTATCACGTTAAAACGGTGCAGACGATTTTCAAGAAGCTGTACGACAAGGGCTACATCTACAAGGGCGAATACACCGGAAAATACTGCACGCCCTGCGAGAGCTTTTGGACGGAAAGCCAGCTTGACGAAAACGGCTGCTGCCCCGACTGCCACAGACCTGTTATCGACGCGCACGAGGAAGCGTATTTCCTCAAGGTTTCCGATTTCGCGGACAAAATCGAGAAATTCCTCACCGAAACCGATTATCTCCGCCCGAAATCCCGCGTAAACGAGATGGTGAACAACTTTATCAAACCGGGACTTGAAGACCTCTGCGTTTCGAGAACCTCGTTCACTTGGGGCGTTCCCGTTTCCTTTGATGAAAAGCACGTTGTTTATGTTTGGGTTGACGCGCTCGCGAACTATATCAGCGCGCTCGGCTACGAAAACGACGCTTACGACGATTTCAGCAAATTCTGGCCCGCGGATATGCACATGACGGCAAAGGAAATCGTGCGTTTCCACTCGATTGTGTGGATAATCATTCTGATGATGCTGGATTTGCCGCTGCCGAAGATGCTTTACGGTCACGGCTGGATTAACTTCAACGGACAGAAAATGTCAAAATCCATCGGTAACGTAATCGACCCGTTTGTTCTCGCGGAGAGATACGGCTCGGACGCGGTTCGTTATCAGATTATGCGCGATATGCCGTATGGCTCGGACTCGAATTTCTCCAACGAGATTATGATTACCCGCATAAACTCCGATTTGGCGAACGATTTCGGCAACCTCGTTTCAAGAACGGTTGCTATGGCGGACAAATATTTCGGCGGAACTCTCCCCGAAGAACGCGATTATGACCAGCTTGACGACGAGCTTGTGGAAATGGCTGCGGCGCTTCGCGAGACCGTTACGCCGATGGTTGAAGAAGCGAGACTTTCAAGCGCGCTCGAGGAGATTTTCAAGGTTGTTTCCCGCGCGAACAAGTATATCGACGAAACGGAGCCGTGGAAGCTCGGCAAGGACGAGGCAAGCAGACCGCGCCTTGCAAGCGTTTTGTACAACCTGCTTGAAACAATCAGAATTTGCTCGGGGCTTCTGTTCCCGTTTATGCCGAAGACAATGCCGAAGGTTTGGGAGCAAATCGGCGCAAAGTCCGAGGAAGTTGAGTATAATGTCTTGGGAGAATTCGGAAAACTCCCCGCAAACGTCACCGTTCATAAGGGCGAGGTTTTGTTCCCGAGAATTGATATCGAAAAGGAAATCGACGAGCTGAACGCGCTGCTCACTCCCGCTAAAACAATCCGCGAGGACGAGGATTTGGATAAGGCGAATGTAATCGGTATCGAGCAGTTTGCCGAGGTTAAGTTGAGAACGGGCGAAATCACCGCTTGCGAGAAAATGCCGAAAGCGAAAAAGCTGCTCAAGCTCACGGTTGACGACGGCAGACAGGGCAGACAGATTGTTTCGGGCATCGCGAAATGGTATTCACCCGAGGAGCTTGTCGGAAAGAAGATAATTTTCGTGGCAAATCTCGCTCCGAGAAAACTTTGCGGTGAGGAGTCGCAGGGAATGATACTTGCGGCGGACTGCGGAAACGAGGATATAAAGGTGCTGTTTGTGGATAAGGATATTCCGAACGGCAGCCCGATTGGATAAAACGGATTTTGTAACTCTCAGGGAAGGGAGGTCGGCAGTTATATGGATATATCAAGAATGGCGGACATTCCTGCGGTCAATCAGACGAATTTGACGAAAACGTCCGAGCATAGAACGCAGATGAAAAGCACAACGCTCACGACCGAGCACACCGACAGCTTTGTGAAAAGTCGAAGCGTTCCGCGCAGAAGCAAAGCTCCGACAACAACCTCACGCAAAAGGAAAACGCGGGTGAAAAGGAGCTGGAGCGGATTGCCGAGGGCGAGAAAAAAGCCCCCGAGGAGCTGCTCACAAAGGGCGTCAGCCACATAATCCGCGCGATGTTTGTGAAGCAGGGCGAGGTTTTGTCGGGGAGCGTGCCGAGCGTCGGCGCGAAAATGTACGCGGAGGAGCTTTTGACGCAGCTTCGGCAGATGTACGGAAACTCGGCTGCCGAGGAGAACACCCCTGAATACTGGCAGCCCGATGAAACGGCTTCGCGGCTGATGATGTTCTTCGACTGCGTGAACATCGAGAGCGACAACAAGATGAGCTTGCTCGAGCGGTCCTTCACAAGCGCGTTTAACGACACGGAAAAGCTGTTCGGCGGGCGCGGGCGCTTGCCGCTGGAGAGCTATGAAACAAAGCAGTTGATTTTGGAAAGTTATTTTAACGGTACAAGGAAATAGGAGAAAGTATGTTTTGTGTTGGTTCAAAGATAATTTTTGCTGACGGAAAAGTTGCGATTGCGAGAAACGGCGCGGATATCGTGAGAATTCTCTCGATGGGAACGAATGTCACTTCGATTGAATGCAAGGCGGATTCGCTTAAATTGAACATCGTCTTTTCGGACGGCGCCGCAAGCGAGATTTTCTGTGAGAATTCCGATTTGCTCGAAAAATACACGCTTAACGTTGACGGAATAACGTTTGACGACGCGACGAAAATCGCGGTTTGCTTTATGGACACGGGCGAAAAAGCCGCGGATTACGCTTGGGAAAAGGCATAAAAATGGGAATTTTCGACACGCACGCGCATTATCTTAAACGCGATTTCGGCGATGACCTTGAAGAAATTCTCGGTGAACTTCCGCGGAAAAATGTCGAGCGCGTGCTGGCAATCGGCTGCGGGTTGGATGAATTCGAGGAAACGGCGGCGCTGATTGACCGATACGATTATATTTACGGCGCGTTTGGCGTTCATCCGGAATTTGTTGACAATCTGCCTGAAAACTGGGAAAAAACGCTGGAAATTGCTCTCAAAGCGAAAAAAGCTGTGGCTTTGGGGGAGTTTGGGCTGGACTATCATTATGTCAGCGACAACAAAGAAAAGCAGCGCGAGGTGTTCATAAAGCAGCTGGAGCTTGCGAAAAAGCTGGATTTGCCCGTGATAATTCACTCGCGGGACGCGTGCGAGGACACGATGGAAATTCTGCGCGAGTACAAGCCGCGCGGCGTTATGCACTGCTTTTCGTACAGCGCGGAGATTGCAAAAGAGGTCGTGAAGCTCGGAATGTACGTCGGTTTCACGGGTGTGCTTACGTTCAAGAACGCGAAAAAAGCGATTGCCGCTTGCGAGGCTGTTCCGATTGAGCGGCTGCTGCTGGAAACCGACTGTCCGTATATGGCGCCCGAGCCGTTTCGCAGTAAACGCTGCGACAG
>CAMEQX010000236.1 GCA_945933905.1 uncultured Clostridia bacterium | reverse complement strand
ATCAAGGCAATCGAGGATATCGCATTCCAGACAAACATTCTCGCGCTCAACGCGGCTGTTGAAGCGGCAAGAGCGGGCGCGGCGGGCAAGGGCTTTGCGGTTGTCGCGGACGAGGTGAGAAATCTTGCGGGCAAGTCCGCGGAGGCTGTAAACGACACGACAAAGCTTATCGACAGCTCAATCGAGGCGGTAAACAACGGCACGGAAATCACCGAGCAGACTGCCGGGGCGCTCAAAACGCTCGGCGACTACACGATGAAGCTCAAGGAAATCGTCAACGGTATAACGGAGTCGGGCGTAAAGCAGGCGGATATGGTTGAGCGGATAAACGAGGATATCACGAAGATTTCGGGCGTTGTTCAATCGAACTCCGCAACCGCCGAGGAAAGCGCGGCGGCTTCCGAGGAGCTTTCGGGACAGGCGGGAATGCTCAAGAATTTGATAAGCAAATTCAACATCTGAGCACTTCTTTAGAATATGAAAAAAGCGCAGGTCTTTTGACTTGCGCTTTGTTTTGCGATTTTCAGGATTTGCGAGGCTGAGGTTTTTTCGTGCTTTTTTTCGGCTCCTCGGGAGCTTCTTCGGCGGGCGCGAGAGTTTTTTTCAGCTCGTCTAGGGCAAATTCCGCATAAAACGTGCTTCCTCCGGCAATCGCCGCCGCGTGCATTACCGAAAACGAAAGCAGCGCTTCCTTCGGCTCACCCGAGCGCTTTTCCGTGTTCTTTCTGAGAACCTCCATCGTTTTGAGGAATTCCTCCTCATACTGCTCTGAAAACAGGTTCAGCACCTCCGCTTCGCTTCGTGTTTTCAGCATTGTTTCGATAAGCGCGCCGATGTCGTTTATCGGCAAAACCTGCTTCATCACGCAGATTATGATAAGCCGAAAAAGATGCGTGCGCGAGTATTTTTTCTTCACGGGCGCGGGGATTATGTTGTTTTTGACGTAGTTGTTTATCATTGACGGCGTGAGCAGCGCCACTTCCTTTGAGGAAAATTTCTCGAAATATTTGCCCATAAGCGTTATAACCTGATCCATATAAAGCTCGATATCGGGCAATTCCTCCCACCTCGGAAGCCGACAGTTTTCCTTTCGCAATTCAAAAAATTCGTTGTAATTCATATTTTTTCCTTTCAAATCAAGTCTTGTCTGTATTATATCACATAATTTTCCCTTTCGCAAGACCTTTTCACAAAATTTACACAAAATGTTCACAAAACTCCCTTGACAAACTTGAAAAAACAATGTATAATAGTTTTGAAAACTAGATGAATTATTGAGAGGAATTATATGGAAATCGGTCGGAACAGTGTGATTATGCTCACGGGGGACTATGGCTGCGGGAAAACAAACCTCGCGGTAAATCTCGCGCTGCGGCTTGCGGAGAAGGGAAAAACTTCCATTGTTGATATGGATACCGTAAACCCGTATTTTCGCTCGGCGGATTTCGGGGAGCTGTTTTCGGCGCGGGGAATAAACGCGGTTTTCCCGCAGTACGCCAACACAAATCTCGATATTCCCGTCCTCAATTTTGACCTCGAAAGCGTGATTTCCGACAGCGATTTTACGATAATAGACGTCGGCGGCTCGGACGCGGGCGCTTATCCCGTCGGGCGATATGAAAGCCTGTTCAAGTCGCTTGGCGAAAAGCTTGAAATGCTATATGTGTTTAATATGTACCGACTTTGTGAGCGCTCGGCAGACAAGGTTGCCGAAACGCTTTGCGAGATTGAGAGCGCGTGTCGGCTCAAATGCACGGGGCTTGTAAACAACTCAAATCTCGGTGCGGAAACAACGCCGTCTGTCATCGCGCAGTCGGCTGAATTCGCCGAAAAGGTTGCCGAGAAAACAGGCTTGCCGATAAAATTTACTTGTGTTACAGAAAACGAAAAAACGGATGAAACGCACTTGCCTGTAAGCAGGCTCGTGACGCTCCCGTGGGAAACGGAGAGGGAATATGATTAGCATTGATAATGAAAGGTGCAAGGGCTGCGCGCTTTGTGTGAGCGTTTGTCCGAAGAAAATCATCGAAATTCAGAAAAACGGGCACAACTCGAAGGGTTATTACACGGCGCACTGCACCGACAACGAAAAGTGCATTTCCTGCGCGATGTGCGCGATGATGTGTCCCGATTGCGCGATTAAGGTTGAAAAGTGAGGGTTGAGAATGGAAAAAGTGCTGATGAAGGGAAACGAGGCTCTCGCGGAGGCGGCTATGCGCGCGGGGTGCAAGTGTTTCTTCGGTTATCCCATAACGCCGCAGACCGAAATTTCCGCGTATCTTTCCAAAAATATGGCAAAGCGCGGCGGCGTGTTTTTACAGGCTGAAAGCGAGGTTGCGGCGATAAATATGGTTCTGGGAGCGGCTTCGGCGGGAGTGCGCGCGATGACTTCCAGCTCAAGCCCCGGAATTTCCCTCAAGAGCGAGGGTGTGTCCTACATAGCGGCAAGCGACTTGCCGTGCGTTATCGTCAACGTGCAGCGCGGCGGTCCCGGTTTGGGCGGAATTCAGCCGTCGCAGTCGGACTATTTTCAGGCGACAAAGGCGCTCGGTCACGGTGATTTCAAGATGATTGTATATGCGCCCGCTTCCGTTCAGGAAACCATTGATATGACTTATCTCGCGTTTGACAGCGCCGATAAATTCAGAACGCCCGTGATGATTCTCTCGGACGGATTGCTCGGGCAGATGATGGAGCCCGTGGTTTTCCCCGACGTTGATGTGAAAATTCCCGACAAGCCGTGGGCGTGCTGCGGTCACGAAAACAAGCGCTCCCACAACATCATAAATTCGCTTTTTTTACAGCCTGATGTTCTCGAAAAATCCGTAAACGAGCGCTTCGAGCGGTATGAGATTATCGAGCGGACTTGCAAAATGGCTGAAACCGATTTCTGCGAGGACGCGGAGATTGTTGTCGCGGCTTTCGGCGCTTCTGCGAGAGTGGCAAAATCGGCTGTTAACGCGGCTCGCGCAAAGGGCATAAAAGCGGGACTTTTCCGTCCGCAGACGCTTGTTCCGTTTCCCGTTGAACAGCTTAACAAGGCTTGCGAAAAGGCAAAATGCGTGCTCTCTGTTGAGATGAACAAGGGGCAGATGGTCGAGGATTTGCGGCTTGCGCTGGGCTGCCGCTTGCCCGTGGAGTTTTTCGGAAGGCACGGCGGAATTATCCCGAGCGTCAAGGAAGTTCTCGGGCAGATTGAGCAAATTCACGAAAGGATTAAGTAATATGTCGGTTGTTTTTGATAAACCTCACGCTTTGTGCGATGTCGCAACGCATTATTGCCCCGGCTGCACGCACGGTATAATTCATAGGCTGGTTGCCGAGGTTATCGACGAGCTTGAAATCGAGGGAAAAACCGTCGGTGTTTGTCCTGTCGGATGCTCGGTTATGGCGTATGACTATTTCAACTGCGATATGATAGAAGCGCCCCACGGCAGAGCTCCCGCGGTTGCCACG
>CAMEQX010000235.1 GCA_945933905.1 uncultured Clostridia bacterium | reverse complement strand
TTCGTCAAGCAGGTCGATTCCAAGGACCTTGCGGTTGCTATCAAGGGCTCGACGCAGGAGGTTGCGGAGTGCATTTTCGCGAATATCTCCAGCCGTGCGCGTGAGAATTTGCAAGCCGATATCGAGTACCTCCACAACGTTCGTATGCGCGACGTTGACGAGGCGCAGCAGAGAATTGTCGGCATCATCAGACGTCTCGAGCAAGAGGGCGCGATTACCATTACCCGCGGCGGCGGAGACGAGATTATCGCATAACGGTGCGGGTTCGCAGAGATTTTGGCTCGGTGAACGAGAAAACGCGAGATTTTGCCGCAGATTTGGGCGAAATCGGTGGAAATCGCATAATGGCGCGGGTTCGCAAAATTTGGTGACGGAGGAGAATGTTTTTGTCGGTTTATAAATATAATTCAATCCGTTACAACGGCGGGGTTGACATCTCGAATACGCTGAAAATACGCAGGGAAATCCCTGTCGAGAAGCCGCAGCCCGAGCAGTCCGCTTCTGTGGAAACTCACGAGCAGCCCGAGGTTATCGAGCAGCCGCGTGTTTCGGTTGAAGAAACGCTGGCTAAGCGCGAGGCTGAGCTTAAAGCCGCAGCCGAGGAGCTTGAACGGCGCAAACACGAGCTTGCTGCGCTCAAGGAGCAGTACATTGAACAGGGAAAACAGGTCATCATCGAGGCAAAACGCCGCGCTGACGGTATCGTCAACAACGCAAATGCCGAAGCTGACGCGATTGTAAAGGACGCGGAGAAAAAGCGCGATGATGTGCTGATAAAGGCGCGCGCGGAGGGCTTTGAACAGGGCAAAAAGGACGGCGCCGCGCTTGTTGCCACGGAGAGCCGCAACATTCTCGATGAGGCGCGCGATTTCTCCGACAAGATAAACACAAGCAAGGCAGAGCTTTTCGCGAAGTACGAGAAGGATATCTACGACACCGTGATGGAAATTGCCAACAAGGTGACGATGAACAGTATGTCCGTCAAGGACGGCACCGCTGCGAAAAAGCTTATCAAGGCTGCCGCGAAGGATTTCCGAAACTCGCAGCTTATCCGCATCACCCTTGACGAGAACGACGCGTCAATCGAGCTTTCGGGCGACTATGAGTATCTCAAGGAGCTTTGCGGCGGTATGGCGCACGTTGAGGTTGAGCTGCTCGCGGACGCTGAGCCCGGCACGATTATTGTCGATAACGGCGAGGAAATCACCGACGCGGGCATTATGACGCAGCTTCGTATGATTAGGGAGCTCGGTGACGGCAAGTTCAAGGAAGCTTCCCCGAAAAAGCGTGCTTCTCGCCGCAAAAAGTCCGAGGAGAACGAGGAAGCTGCCGAGGAAAACGCCGATGAATAAAGCGTGGTTCTCTGAGAGGACAGACCGTGAGGAAGCGTTATGGGTGAAGTTATTGACTTTGTTTTGGAGTTTATCGGAGATATAATCGACTTTTTCGATTGGCGGAAAAAGCGCAAAAACGTTGAGAAGGAGAAAATCGCGAAGACGGAGGTTTTCGAGGAAAACGTGGACGAGGAAGGATAAAGCTAAAATTTTCGCGGAATTTGCCGATATATAATATAGGTGTAAATTAGCTTTATTTGAACAACGAAATGAGGTTTGATATTATGCCACAGTTTTGTCCAATTAGTTGTCGTAAGACACCAGCAGTTGCAGAATATGAACTTGATCGTAGACTAAATATGCAACGTATAGAAGATGAAGAACGTATTAGATCAAGATATAGAGACAATACACGAACAGTTATTGTTAAGCACGAAGTGGTAGCACAACAACCAGATTGCACACAAGATTTGATATTGAAGTGTCAAGATTGTGGTGGTAATTTTGTATTTACTGTTGGAGAACAGCAGTTCTATAAGTCTAAAGGGTTTACTATACCTAAGAGATGTAAGGCTTGTAGAGATGCCAAAAAGAAAAACGGAAATTCGACAAGTAATGCCGTGTCAACGCAGAACACCGGTTCCTCACAAAGCAATGGTTCTCCAAATGAGGTTGCCGGTTCGATTGCAAGGGTGCTTACGACTGTATTGAACGCAATCAAGGATAATTCTTCAGATAAATAGGTAGGCGAGCGGAGGAGCGAAAATGCTTGATTTGGCGGGGTTCCGCACGGATGTTCAGAATGCCGAGCTTTTTCGGTATATGGGAAAAATCGAAAAAATCGTCGGTATGACCATCGAGGCAAGCGGTCCCGCCGCGAATATCGGTGATGTTTGCCGAATATTTTCAAAGGATAGGTCATCTTTTATAAGAGCGGAGGTTGTCGGCTTCAACAAGAGCAACATTCTGCTGATGCCGTACACCGATATCGAGGGCATAGGTCCGGGGAGCATCGTCGATAACACCGGCGATAAGCTCACCGTTAAGGCGGGCTCGGAGCTTATCGGCAGAATTGTTGACGCAACAGGCGGCGCGCTGGATGGGCTCGGTGAAATCGAGTGCAGCGAGGAGGTTTCCATCACGGGAATTCCCGTAAATCCCTTCACAAGACCGCCTATTCACGAGAAAATCGAGCTTGGCGTTAAGGCAATCGACGGAATGATGCTGATGGGCAAAGGTCAGAGAATGGGCATTTTCGCGGGCTCGGGCGTCGGAAAATCCACGCTGATGGGTATGATTGCGCGGAAGGTTAAGGCGGATGTAAACGTTATCGCGCTTGTCGGAGAACGTGGACGCGAGGTGCGTGAGTTTATCGAACGCGACCTCGGCGAAGAGAGTATGGCGCGCTCGGTTTTGGTTGTGGCAACGTCCGACCAGCCCGCTATGATGCTCTCAAAAGCTCCGCTCACGGCAACAGCAATCGCCGAGTATTTTATGAAGCAGGGCAAGGACGTTTTGCTGATGATGGACAGCCTGACGCGTTATGCAATGGCACTTCGCGAGGTTGGCTTGGCGACAGGTGAACCGCCTATCGCGAGAGGATACACGCCGTCCATTTACAGCGCAATGCCAAAGCTCCTCGAGCGTGCGGGAAATTTCCCCGAGGGCTCGATTACGGGGATTTACACGGTGCTTGTCGAGGGCGACGACACAAACGAGCCTATCGCCGACACGGTTCGCGGTATCATTGACGGACACATAATCCTGTCGAGAAAAATTGCCGCGCAGAACCACTACCCCGCGATTGACGTTTTGCCGAGCGTTTCGCGACTGATGGACGAAATCGGCTCGCCCGCTCACAAGGAAGCGGCGGGTAAACTGCGAAATCTGCTTTCGCTTTACAACAACAACTATGACTTAATCTCAATCGGCGCCTACAAGCACGGCACAAACCCGCAGCTTGACGAGGCGATAAACAAGATTGACGCGATAAATCGGTTTCTCACGCAGGGCAGAAAAGAGAGCTTCCCACTCGAAGAAACCGTGAAGCTGCTGATTGACGCCGTGAGCGACAAGAAGTGACCGAGGCGGCTTGACAACGCGGGTTGCGGTGAACGGCGGTTGTTT
>CAMEQX010000234.1 GCA_945933905.1 uncultured Clostridia bacterium | reverse complement strand
CGGCAGCTTCGGCAGATACATCGGTTCAACGAATTTTTCACGCGTGTAGAGCAAAATCTGCGCAATACACATCACAAAATCCCAGTTGATTTCGCGGTAAAAATCGGTTTTCGGCAGGCTCATATCGTACCGAAACGCAAAGCGCATCTCCGCCTCGCCGCCGCGCCGACCTGTTCTTCCGAGCCGCTGTACAAGCCCCGAAACCGTGAGCGGACAGCCCGTCTGAACAATCCTCTCCAGCTTTCCCAAATCAATTCCCAGCTCCAGCGTAACCGTTGCCCCCGTACACACGGGCAGCTCGCCGTTTTTCATACTTTTCTCGGCAAACTCGCGCAGCGCGGGTGAAACATTCGCGTGGTGAACGAGATAACACCCGCCGTCGTGATTTTTCTCGGAAATCGCCTTGATATGCGCGATATTTTCCTCAACCTCGCCCTTGCTGTTGGAGAACAGAATACACCGTTTTCCGCGCGTGCATTCGTAAAGATAATCGTAATAATTCTGCAAAAGCGTCTTGCTGCTGCCGTTGGGGATTTTCTCGGCAATCGGGAAAAACCGCACGGACAGCCGAACTTTTCTACCCTTGTCCGCGCATTTCGGTGTGGAGCAAGCGCGGCTTGTGCCCATATTCAGCCATATTTCAGCATTTCGGGTATCGCCGAGCGTTGCCGAAAGACCTATTCTTCGCGGAGTGAAGCCGATTATGCGCTGTATTCTTTCAAGCACCGAAAGCAGCTGAAGTCCGCGGTCGTTGTCCATAAAATAGTGAACCTCGTCGATGATGACGAAGCGCAAATCCGAGAAAAGCCGCGAAACAGCGTTGCTGTTGCGGATAAGCAGACTTTCAAGGCTCTCGGGAGTTGTCTGCATAACGCCGCGCGGGTTCTTGACAAGGCGCTTTTTCGCCGTGGGAGAAGCGTCGCCGTGCCATTTCGTGACAGGGATATCCTGCTCGTCAAGCAGCTCCTGAAGCCGCTCGAATTGGTCGTTTATCAGCGCCTTGAGCGGCGAAACGTACAGCACGCCAACCGAGCCGGATGGGTTCTCCCAAAGGTGAGTTAAAACGGGAAGAAACGTTTTGCCGCTTGCCGTGCCCGAAGCGAGAAGGATGTTGTCGTCCGTGTCAAAGACAACCCGCGCCGCTTCAACCTGAATTTCGCGCAGCTCCTCCCACTTGTTTCGGTAGATGAAGTCCTGAATAAACGGCGCAAGCCGATAAAAAATCGCGTTTTCGCTCATAAATCAAAGTCCTCGAAGCCGTCCGCGCTGCCCTCGCCCTCACCCTCGGCAAACTTGAATTCGTCCTCGCCCATAAGCTCGGCGAGCGTTTTTTCGGGGTTCTGATAGGCGATATTCAGCAGCTCGATAAAGTCGCGTATCCTCTCTCGCGGCGTGATATTCGTGTCTGCGCCGACTCTGCCGAATTCCGCCTTGACAAAGAAAATTCTGTCCTCAAGCGTGATTTTCGGCTCATAGTCAAACACAACCCCGTGAATTTCCGCGAGCTTTTCCGTGAGCACGGTGAGCTCCTCGTAATTCAGCGGCGACAGCCTGATTATCGGCGACATCAAGTCCTTCACGTCATCGGAAGCAAATCTTCCGCGCTCCAAGCGTGAGCGAAGCGCTTCATAGCTGAAAACGCCGCGCCGCGTGTCCTCAACGCACTGCGGAGTGCCGCCGAGAATTATGCCGAGATTGTGCGCCTTGCCCTGCATAACGTCGTTGTACATCATCAAAATTTTCTCGTAGTTGTACTGCCGCGTGACAGAATTCGAGATTTTCATTATATTGACCAGCTCGTCAATCATCACGACAAGCCCCTTGTAGCCCGCGCTGACGAGGAAAGACGTCATCAGCTTGAGGTAGTCGTACCAGTTTTCATCGTTTATTATTGTGCTGACATTCAGACATTCCTTTGCTTCTGTTTTCGTGGAAAACTCGCCGCGCAGCCAGCGGATTGCGTTGCGCTGTTTTTCGTCGTTTCCGTCGCGGAAGCCGTGATAATATTCCGAGATAATCGCCGCGAATTCAAATCCGTGAACCATATCCTCAAGACCGTTGATTTTCGCGAAAATCCGCTTTTCCACTTCAACGTCAAAGAAGGTGTTGTCGCGGGTGATTTTGCCCTCGGCAAGAATTTCGTTTCGTACACCGTCAATCCACTTTTCGAGAATAAGCGGGAGCGCGCCGCCGTCGGGCTTTGCCTTAACGGAGAGGTTTTTCATCAGCTCACGGTAGGTTGCAAGACCTTGCCCCTTTGTACCACACAAACGGCGCTCGGGGGACAAATCCGCGTCAGCTGCCGCAAAACCGCGGTCGGTGACGTGAGCGCGCATTGTTTGCAGGAGAAAGCTCTTTCCGCTTCCATAACGCCCGACAATAAACCGGAAAAACGCGCCGCCTTCCTCGGCAATCGCGACATCTTTCAGCAGCGCGTCAATTTCATCGGAGCGCCCGACCGCGATATACCCAAGTCCCGTGCGGGGAACAACACCGCCTTTGAGCGCATTTATCAAGCCCGAAGCAATTCTTTTTGGTATCTGCACGATAAACAACCTCTTTTCTCTAATTCCAACTAACCTTATCTTTTCATTATACCACATTATTTCGGAAAATGCAACTTGAATTTGACGTAAAATCGTGATATAATAAACGCAAGTGTTATTATCGAAAAACATTCAGGAGAGAGAAAAATGGAAATACCGAAGCAGATTGAAGAAGTGCTGGAAAAGCTGGAAAAAGCGGGCTTTGAGGCTTATATTGTGGGCGGCTGCGTGCGGGACGGAATTATGGGAAAAACCGCGCACGATTATGATATAACGACATCTGCCGAGCCGCGCGAAACAGAGCGGGTTTTCTCGGATTGCCGCGTGGTTGAAACGGGGATAAAGCACGGCACGGTGACGGTTTTGTTCAAGGGAATGAGCGTGGAAATCACGACTTTTCGCGTTGACGGGGACTATCCCGACGGTCGTCACCCCGAAAGCGTTTCGTTTTCGAGAAATCTGGAGGACGATTTGGCGCGGCGCGATTTCACGATGAACGCGATTGCATACAGCCCGAGCCGCGATTTAATCGACATTTTCGGCGGCGAAGCGGACATAAACGCAAGAGTTATCCGCTGCGTCGGTGAGCCGGAAAAGCGTTTTTCCGAGGACGCGCTGCGGGTGATGAGGGCGCTGAGGTTTTCGGCGGTGCTTGGTTTTGATATCGAGGAGAACACAAAATCCGCGATTTTTCTCAAAAAGGACACGCTCAAAAAGGTGTCGAGGGAGCGGATTTTCTCCGAGCTGAAACAGCTGCTTTGCGGGGAAAACGTGAAGAAAGTGCTGCTGGAATACCGCGAGGTTTTCGCCGAGATTGTCCCCGAAAAACGCGCGATGTTCGATTATGACCAGCACTCAAAATACCACAACAGCATGCTTTTCGAGCATACCGCGAGGGCTGTTGAAGCGGCACCTAAGAGGGCGGAAATGCGGCTGGCGA
>CAMEQX010000233.1 GCA_945933905.1 uncultured Clostridia bacterium | reverse complement strand
GTTGACGACAACCCGATAAACCTGAAGGTCGCCGCGGGACTTATGCGCCCCTATCATATGCAGGTGCTCACCGCAGACAGCGCAAAGGGCGCGATTTCGCTTTTGCGCTCGAAGGACTTTCACCTTGTCTTTATGGACCATATGATGCCCGAAATAGACGGCGTTGAGGCAACGCAGATGATACGCGCGATGGAGGGCGATTATTACAAAAAGCTCCCGATAATCGCGCTCACGGCAAACGCGGTAAACGGCGTGCGCGAAACGTTTCTTGAGGCGGGAATGAACGACTTTATCGCAAAGCCGATTGAGCTTTCAACCCTTGACCGCGTGCTTAAAGCGTGGCTGCCAAAGGAGCTTATAAAAGCGCCGAAGGAGGACGAATTTATCGCGGAGGAAAAGCGAAAAAGCGCTCTCAAGACCGAGGAAAAAAGCGAGCTTTTCGACGCGGAAACAGGTCTTTTCTACACGGGCGGCGATGAGGAAGCGTATCTTGAAATCCTCGAAATGTATGTCAACAAGGCGAAGCAAAAGCGTGAATATATCGGAAAATTGTTTGACGAGAAATCGTGGAAAAACTATGTAATCGAGGTTCACGCGCTGAAAAGCACCTCGCTTACAATCGGCTCAAAGCCGCTCTCTGAGCTTGCAAAGGAGCTTGAGCTTGCGGGAAAAGCGGGAAATTACGCGCCGATTGAGGAAAAGAACGCGTCGCTGCTGGAGCTTTACGAAAAGGTTGAGGAAGTCGCGAGGAATTATCTCGGGCAGAAAAAGCCCACAGACGAGCAAAGCGCCGATGTTCCGACAAATCTTTCGGAGATGGCGATTGATGAAATTGAGAAGAATGTCCGCGAAATAATCTCGGCTTGCGAGAATTTTGACAGCGATAATGTGATTGAGCTTTGTCGGAAATTCGACGGGAACTGCCTCGGGGAAATCAGCTTGAAGCCGCTGTTTGACGCGGTTTGTGAGCTTGCCGAGGACTTTGAATACGAAGAAGCGGGAAGAAAAGCCGAGAATATTCTCGAGCAGCTGAAGGGCGGTGTCGAAAATGGCTGAACAGCGCGTAAAAATCATCTCGGAGTGCGTTTGCGATTTGCCGAAAAAGTGGCTTATCGAGCACAATGTTGAAATCGTTTATTTCACGATTGAAACCGACTGCGGACAATTTCTCGACACAAGCGAAATTACCTCCGAGAATATCATTTCATACTTGAATTCGGGCGGAAAAAAGGCGAATTCCGTTGTGCCCGAGCCCGAGGTTTATCGCGAAGCCTTTGAGAGAAATCTCCGCGAATACGACGAGGTTATTCTAATCGGGATAAGCAGCGGCGTGAGTTTTTCCTGCGAAAACGCGGACAAGGCTGTCGAAATGCTCGGAGAAAGCGGGCGCCGCGTTCACGTTTTTGACTCGGGACATTTGTCCTCGGGACAGGGACATATCGTGATAAAAGCCGCAGAAATGGCTGAAAACGGCAGCACGGCAAGCGAAATTCTCGAGGAAATAAAAGCGCTCAAAAACAAGGTTTCAACAAGCTTTATCGCGCAAAGCATCGACTATTTGTATATGAACGGGAAGGTTTCCGAGCGCGTGAAAAAAATCTGCACGATGTTTGAAATTCACCCCATTCTCGAGAAGAAAAACGGCGAGCTTTCGCTTAAATCGGTGACGCGCGGAAACTACCGCAAGGCTTGCAGAAAATATCTCAAAAAAAAGCTTTCGCACGCAAATTCCATTGACAAGAAAACCGCTTTTATCACGCACGCGGGCTGCAGCACGAAGATGATTGAGTGGATAAAAGGCGAGGTTTTGAAGAATATTGAGTTCGATAATCTGATTGTCACAAAAGCTTCCGCGACCGTCACAAGCAACTGCGGACCGAATTCCTTCGGTATATTGTTTATCGAGAAATAAGAGGATTTTATGTATCACATACTGATTGTCGATGACGACAAGACAAATCTGTCCGCCGCGAAAAACGCGCTCTCGGGCACCTACAAAATCACCGCGGTAACGTCGGGTGAGCAAGCGCTGAGGTTCCTCAAAAACAACGTCTGCGACTTGATTTTGCTGGATATAAATATGCCCGAGATGGACGGTTTTGAGGTGATGGAGAGGATAAAATCGGACCCCGAGCACGCAAATATTCCGATAATTTTCCTCACAGCAGACGCCGACCCGCAAACCGAAAGCCGCTGTCTTGAAGCAGGCGCGATGGACTTTATAGCAAAGCCGTTTGTGCTGAATGTTATGCCGTCGCGGATAAGCCGTTTGCTTGAGCTTGAGGCGCTGCGAAAAGACCTCGCGGGACAGCTCGAGGAGCGCACCCGTCACATCAAGCACATTCAGAGAATGATGGTTTTGGGAATGGCGACAATGGTCGAGAGCCGCGATATGTCAACAGGCGGACATATCAAGCGCACGAGTATGGTTGTCGAGATATTTGCGGCAAAGCTCGCGCAGAACAAATCATTCTTGTCGAAATCGTTTCTGGAAAAGGTTATCCGAGCCGCGCCTATGCACGACCTCGGGAAAATAGCGGTTGACGATGTGATTTTGCGAAAACAGGCAAGGTTTACTCTCGCGGAATACAACGCGATGAAAATTCACTCCGCCGAGGGCGCGCGGATTGTAAAGCAAATTCTCGAGGGGATTGAAGAAGAGGAATTTGTGAAAATCGCCGTAAATATCGCGCATTATCATCACGAAAAATGGGACGGCTCGGGCTATCCCGAAGGGCTTTCGGGCGAAGAAATCCCCATTGAAGCGAGGATTATGGCGCTTGCGGACGTTTTTGACGCACTTGTATCAAAGCGCTGCTACAAGGATGCTTTCCCCTATGATGAGGCGTTTGAGATTATCGAAAACTCGTCCGGCACGCACTTTGACCCGCAGCTTGCAAAAATCTTCCTCGAGTGCCGCCCGCAGCTTGAGGAGCTTTATCAAAACATAACGTAAAACCCCGCGAGGAGATTTTCCTCTCGGGGTTTTTGGCTTTATAATGCGGTTTATCGCTTATTCAGCAAGGAATAAACAAAGGTGTCCTTCCACAAGGGATTTCCCTGTTCGTCCTTCCAAAAATAGACGTTTTGCCTGAAATACGCCTCGCGCTCAAAGCCCAGCTTTTCAAGCAATCTCCACGAATTTTGGTTCTCCGGGTCACACTCGGCGAAAATCCGATGAATTCCGCTGTCAAACGCGTTTTCGATAACCGCGCCCGCGCTCTCCTTCGCGTAGCCCTTGCCCCAGAAATTTTTGTTGAAAACAAACCCGATTTCAAGTGAATTAAAGTCGCGTTTCCCGAGGTAAATGTTTCCTATCATCTTGTGGTTTTCCTTGAGCTCAACGGCAATCATCTCGTCTGTTTCGATACGCCACTTGAGGTTTCCGCGCGTTTCCTCTGCGGTCATCGCCTTGTACGGCTCAAATTTCACGACCTCGCTGTCCGAGAGATACTCAAATAAATCATCAAAATCACGCTCGGTGTAGCGGCG
>CAMEQX010000232.1 GCA_945933905.1 uncultured Clostridia bacterium | reverse complement strand
TGCTGAAAAAAACGCGCGTGTTTACGTTTGGCATTTCGCTTCACCTCAAATCTTCTTGCAGCACTCGCCGCCGATATTCTTGATTACACCGCAGTTTGAGCATTTTTCGCGGCAATTCGGCGTGGTCGTTTCGGCGTGCGCGCGCTTGTTCTCCTCAACAAAAAAGTCGTGCGAAACAAGCATATTTATGTGGCTCCACGGCGCGATTTCTTCATAGGAACGCGTTCTGTTGGCGTAAAAATCCATCGAAAGCCCGCACTCCGCGAAAGCCTCTTTCCACTTGTCGAAGCTGAAATATTCGTCCCAGCCGTCCAGCACGCAGCCCTTTTTCCACGCGAGATAAATCGCCTTTCCCACGCGCCTGTCGCCCCTCGCAAGCACCGCTTCCAGCAGCGACACGTCATATTTCGACCACGAAATGCTGATTTTCTTGTCGGCGCAGATTTCGGTCATCAGCTTTTGCTTGCGCTTGATTTCGGCTTCGCTTGCCTGCGGCTCGAATTCAAACGGCGTGAACGGCTTCGGGATAAACGTTGAAAGCGAAATGGACACGCTCGGGGATTTGCCTTTTTTGCGGTTGGGGTTTTGGTAAAACTCGTCGATAACCGCCTTCGCGAGCGTGTAAATTCCGCGGATATCCTCGTCTGTTTCGGTGGGAAGACCGAGCATAAAGTACAGCTTAATCGAGGTGTAGCCGCCCTCGAAGGCGATTTTCGCGCTGCTTAAAACATCGCTTTCCTTGATGTTTTTGTTGATTACATCGCGCAGGCGCTGAGTTCCGGCTTCGGGCGCGAAGGTAAGCCCGCTTTTTCTCACGGACGAGATTTCCTCGAAGATTTTCTCGCTGAAACGGTCAACGCGCAGTGACGGGAGCGACAGATTTATGCGGTTTTTCGAGGTGTACGAGGTGAGCGTGGAAAGCAGCCCCTCGATGTCCGAGAAGTCGCTTGTGGAAAGGGACGAGAGCGATACCTCGTCATAGCCCGTGTTCTCGCAGAGCGTTTTTGTTTGCTCGAGCACCGTTTCGGTTTTCTTCTCGCGGAACGGTCGGTAGATGAACCCCGCCTGACAGAAGCGGCACCCGCGAATACACCCGCGAAGTACCTCGACAACGGCACGGTTGTGGACGATATCGGTGAACGGAACGACAAAATTCTCGGGTGAATAAACGCTGTCAAAGTCCTTGATAACGCGCTTTTTCACCTGTTCGGGAGCAGGCGCTTTCGCCGTGATTTTCTGCACCGTGCCGTCCTCGTTGTAGGAAACGTTGTACATTGACGGAACGTAAATTCCCTCGATTTGCGCGGCTTTTTCGAGAAACTCAGCCTTTGTCGCGCCGTTTTTCTTGCACTCCTCCATAAGCTTCATCAGCTCAAGGTTCATCTCCTCGCCCTCGCCGACTGCAAACAAATCGAAGAAATCGCAAAGCGGCTCGGCGTTGCACACGCAAGGTCCTCCGCCTATTATAATCGGTGTGAGCGCGGTGCGTTCGCTTGCGAGAACGGGAACTCCCGCCAAATCCAGCATCTCGAGGATTGTCGTGTAGCACAATTCATACTGTATCGTGAAGCCGATAAAGTCGAAATCTTTGATAGGGTCGAGGCTCTCCAGCGCGTAAAGCGGGATA
Organism: uncultured Clostridia bacterium; assembly: GCA_945933905.1. Lineage (GTDB taxonomy): Bacteria > Bacillota > Clostridia > Oscillospirales > Ruminococcaceae > CAG-115. The sequence continues at coordinate 1,871 of CAMEQX010000232.1, read as the reverse complement.
TTTCGCTCGCGCATTTTCTGCTCCATATCGGGAAGCGGCATAAAAACGCGCTCGCACCAGTAGTTCGGGACGCGGTTTTTCAGCCCGTAGAGGATTTTCATTCCGAGGTGCGACATTCCGATTTCGTAGGTGTCGGGGAAGCAGAACGCAAACCTCACATCCACGTTTTCCTTGTCCTTGAAAACGCTGCCGCTTTCGCCGCCGATATAGCGCGACGGCTTTTGCACATCAAGCAGGAACTCGTCCAGCTTTTTCATCATTTCATCGTTTCTGTACATTTCAATTCCTTAATTTTCTCTCGTACCATTCCTGTTTGGTCATCAGCACGGCGCGCGGCTTGCTCCCCTCGAACGGTCCGACAATGCCCATTTTCTCCATCGTGTCGATAAGGCGCGCGGCTCTGCCGTAACCCAGCTTCAAGTGCCGCTGAAGCGCAGAGGTGCTTGCTTGTCCCGCGGTCACGACAAATTCAATCGCGTCATCAAGCTTCTCGTCCGCGTCATCTCCGTCAACGTCATCGGAAGAAGCGGTCTTGTCGCTGCTTGTGACAATCTCGGTCTGGCGCTCGATTTCAGCCATAATGCTCTCATCGTACTCCGCACTGAACGTCTGCTTGATGAACTCGACAACGCGTTCCACTTCATCATCGGAAACATAACAGCCCTGCAATCTTATCGGCTTCGGCGAACCCACCGGCATATACAGCATATCGCCGTTTCCGAGCAGTTTTTCGGCACCCGACGCGTCCAGAATAACGCGGCTGTCCACCTGAGAAGCCACCATCAGCGCAATTCTTGACGGAATGTTGCCCTTAATCAAGCCCGTGACAACCTGTACCGTGGGCTTTTGCGTTGCGATAACGAGGTGCATTCCCGCGGCTCTTGCCTTTTGCGCGAGGCGGACAATGCTGTCCTCAACGTCCTTCGGAGAAGCCATCATCAAATCCGCAAGCTCATCGATGAAAATGACAATTCTCGGCATAAGCTCGCTTTCGATAAGCCCTTTTTCAACCAGCTCGTTGAAGCCGTCGATGTTTCTCACGTTGTTCTCGGAGAAGAGCGTGTAGCGGTTCTCCATCTCCGTCACCGCCCACGCAAGCGCGCCCGCGGCTTTCTTCGGGTCGGTGACAACCGGTATCAGCAGATGCGGAATTCCGTTGTACATCATAAACTCAACTTGCTTCGGGTCAACCATTATCAAGCGCACGTCAGAAGGCGTGGATTTCATCAGAATGCTCATAATTATTGAGTTCACGCAGACGGATTTTCCCGAGCCTGTCGTTCCCGCAATCAGCAAGTGCGGCATTTTCGACACGTTGCAGCGCACCGTTTCGCCGCTGATGTCCTTTCCGAGAACGCTGTCGAGCTTGTTCGCGAAGGTCTTTTTGAAGTTATCGTTATCGACAAGCTCGCGGAAAAAGACGGTTTCCTTGACTTTATTCGGGATTTCAATTCCCACGGCAGCCTTGTCGGGCACGGGTGCAATTCTCACGCCCGAAACTGCGAGGTTAAGCGCAACGTCATCGGCAAGCGCGGTGATTTTCGAGATTTTCACGCCGGGCGCAAGCTGAAGCTCATAGCGCGTAACCGAAGGTCCTCTCGAAGCGCCGAGAAATGTTGTCGAAACGCCGAAGCTCTTGAGCGTTTCAACCAGCTTTTGTGCGTTTGAATGGATTTCGTTTTCGATATCATCGGGCTTCGCGGGCTTTTTCACCTCGTTCAAAAGCGTCATCGGCGGCAAAGTGTAAACGTCCGAGAGCGTGAGCTGCTTTTCACGCACAGGCTGCTGTACAACAGGCTTTGCGGGCGGCTCGGGCTTTTTGACGGGCTCGGGTTCTTCAACGATATCGTCCAAATCAAACGGAAGCTCGC
>CAMEQX010000231.1 GCA_945933905.1 uncultured Clostridia bacterium | reverse complement strand
CCACGCCGTCATTTACAGCGATATATCGAACATTATAGTCGGGCAAAATCATCTCAATGTACTGCCCCGTCATCAAATAATCGCGTCCCAACCGCGACAAATCCTTTGTGATAATAGTGCCGACTTTGCCCGCTTTAACATCGTCAATCATACGGACGAAATCCGGACGATTAAAATTTGTGCCAGAATAACCGTCATCAACATAATACCGAATATTCCCGAAACCGTTGCTCTCCGCGTAACTTTGAAGCATAGCCTTCTGATTGATTATGCTGTTGCTCTCGCCTTGTAAATCGTCATCGCTGCTCAATCTACAATATAACGCTGTGATTAAGTCTTTCTCTACCATAATAACCTCACTTTCCGACCACACAGCGGGATATGACACTTAAATTATAGCGCGAATCCCGCTGTTTGTCCAGACATTTTTGTACAATCAGATACTTTTTTCAATCAGTCGAGCGATAAGCTCAACGAGGCTCTCACCGCCCGCGTTAAAAGTTGTTACCACAATGTACGTTGTGCCGCCTATTTTGTATTCGCTTGTATTTTCCATCATATTCTCTCCTTTCCTTCCTTTGGAAAGAATATTTCTGAATCCTGATAATTTTGATGAGCACTTGAATTTTTCAGAAATAACTTAAAAATTATCGCGCCACTAAACCGCATTTTCAAACTCCGATAGAAAAATCGGAACTGTGAAATCTCCAATTTGAAAGTCATTCAAATGTCCCATTTTCAGAATTCTCGGAAAAATTTCGAGAAAAAGCGCTGTTTTTCGGCTTGAAATAGCCAGAAAAATATGCGGACAAAATCTTTAGGGAGGATTTTGTCCGCTTTTTATGTCCTATTCTTTTAAGAGAATTATTGAAGAATTTCTTGGAAATATTTTTATAAGAAAGTTTTGTTTTTTTCTAAAATGTTTTTGTAAATTTATAAGAAATTTCTGTTGTTTTATAAAAAATCAATGCAAAAGAAAACGCTCTGAATTAACAGGGCGTTTTCTCAATTATAATTTGGCAATAATATTTGTGATAAGTTCATCTATATTATCCTGTATCGGTGATGGCAGGCTCCGCCATTTTCGGATATGTTCCGTTTCGCTTTCGGTCAGCATTACTGCGCTGCATTTGGCATTGCGTTCTCTTATTTCGGTGTTTCCTATCAGATAATCAACGGTAACGTTAAATATTTCGGCAAGCCTGATAAGCGTGGCAATATCCGGTTCGTTGGCGGTCTTTTCATACTTAAAAATAGCCTGTTGCGAAATATTCAGCATATCCGCGAGCTTTTGTTGAGATAATCCCGCTTCTTCTCTTAACAACCGTAAGTTCTTAACCATAACAACCACCTTAATTAGTTTATAATTACATTGTATCAGATGTTGAGCATAAATTAAAAAACCATTTTGGTCTTGACAACAACTATATGTTGTGATATAATACAACTAAAGGTGGTTTTTTGTAATATTCTGCCTATTATTCTATAACGGAGGATAATTATATGTCGAGATGTGCGGCTTGCGGAAGCAAGAGTGTCTCTTATGGCACAAAAAACGAAGGTTTCAGCGTTAGCAAGGCGGTTGCAGGTACAATCTTTTTTGGACCTGTCGGCGCAGTAGCAGGTACAGCGGGTAAAAAGAAGGGATATTATCACTGCGGAGCCTGCGGTGCTGACTTAGGATACCTTATGCTTGACTTTACGGAAAATGACATAGACAGAGCCTTGGCAGACCCCGCGAAATACGAATCGACGCTTATCAGGTACAAGCAGCGCTACTGCAACATTGAGTGGCAGCCATCCGCTTCAGTAGCTAACAAGCTGGAACCGCCGAAGGATTCCTGCGCTGGAATTATTTCTAAAATCAATGCCAGAAGCACCAAAGTTGCAAGCATAAGAGAACAAGCTTTATTGCTGTACAAATACTGTTTGGAAAACGATATCGCCTCGTTCCCTATCGATGATGAAAGCTATGTAAACCAGTTGTTTAAAGATATTGCCAAATATCTTACACGAAAAGGCACGGGTGATATTTCAAAGTTTGATTTTGAAAAAATCTGCAAAATTGCCAATGCTTACGGATATATTGACTGTCAAAAGTCCGAAAGCAGTAATAAAAACACAACAGCTACCGTTAGCCAAAACAAAACGCAGATGACCGATACAAGAATTAAATTTCTGAAACAAAGTGAACTTTCGCTGATACGCGGGGCACTTGACCATCCATTTTATGTCGATGATAGTCCTGTTTACTTTTGCGAAGAATATATAAAGGGTGTATTAACAGCAGCGTTTGCAGATAAGACCACAATGACTCCGGACGAACTTCAAGTCGCTGTTGGAATAATACTCTCTCAGGACGGCATATCCTCGGATATGAGCGTTATCGAAGAACTTTCTTATGACCTCGCTTTTTCTACCGGTAAACTACCAAATTTCATCTATGATTACGACAAATACCCGATTCGTAACAATTATGACCCGTTTGCAAACGACTACATAATCGGAAAACAAGATGGATTGTTGACGTTGCACAAGAAAACCGCAAAACAAAATAGTTATGTTTTTGATTTAGATTTATCTTCTTTAGCATTGAACAAAAAGGACGGCGGTTCGTCCAACAAGGTTGACCGAACGTTTGTTGATGACATTTTAGTTCTGCTAGATCCCGATACATTGTTTGAAAAGTATAAATCGGTATTTACAGGCGATAAAATATTTGATTCCGGAGAAGCATACGATACTCTGGGCAAGGCTTTCAGCCAAGCTTGCGGTGTAATGGGCATAGGATATCCGGGATTAGCCAACGGTCTTTGTGCTGAAGGCACTTTGGAAAAAGAATGCAAAATGAAGAAAACCTACTACACTCTTCCAGGCGGTTTTAAGAGAAACGAAACAAAGCAAGCCCGTGAAAAAGCTGTTGCCAACAACAACGCAATCAACGCTCAAATCGCTCAACTCAACACTGAAAGGGCAAACCAGAGCCGAATTTATGAAGAATTCAAGAAAAAGATTTTCGGCGAGGGCGCACGGAAGAAAAAAGAAGCGCTGGCTCGGATGAGTGAGATAGACGCTCAAATCGCAGCGCTTAAAACGAAGATTCAGAGGGTGTAACTATGGAGTTTATGGGAACAAAGGAAGCCTCTGAAAAATGGGGTATTCCGCAGCAAACTATTTCCAAGTTGTGCCGCGAAAAGCGGATAGAAGCAGAACAGGACGCTCCCGGCAGTCCGTGGCGAATCCCGATAAACACACCTCGTCCCAATGTTAAAACAAGAAAACATATTATTAGCAATTGACATAATACAATAAAGCGCCTCACACTTTCCGCGAGGCGTTTTTCGATTTAAAATAAAGTGGCACTGTGTATCTCACAATGCCACTTTGTCATATCCCGCTGTTTTGCCTTTACAACTTTTTCTGTAGTAGCGCTTATCAAAATCAAAGGACCTTTTTCTTCAGAAAAAGGTTCTTTGCCGCCGGAGGCACTCCGCGCGAAGCGC
>CAMEQX010000230.1 GCA_945933905.1 uncultured Clostridia bacterium | reverse complement strand
TCTGCTGTCTGAGCTTCAAAGAATAATGTAAAAGAAAGGAAAATTCAAATGAAAAAGGTATTTTTATCGGTAATTACAGCGGCGCTTGTTTGCAGTCTTTGCGGCTGCGGCTCGTCAAACAGCGGCTCTTCAAGCAGCTCAAGCAGCGTTTCTCAGAGCACTCTTTCCGCAAAGGAAAAGACCGAAAAGCTGCTCGGGGCGGTTGAGTTTCCGTCAATGGTTGAGATTTCGGCGGATAAGCTCGACATTTACTTCGGTATCGCAGAAGACGAGGTTAAGGAGTATTCCGTTTACATCTGCGGCTCGGCGGCAATGCCCGATGAATTCGGCGTTTTCGTGGCAAAGGACGCGGATACTGCGGCTAAAATCAAGACTGCGGTTGAAAAGAGAATTGAGGCGCAGCGCAAGACCTACTCGGACTACAAGCCCGATGAGATGTACAAAATCGACAGCAGCTTTGTCAATGTGAACGGAACAAGCGTTTCCTATGCGATTTGCGCGGACAACACAAAGGCGGCTGAAATTCTCAAATAAAATGAAAAAGAGGTGAGCTTATGGGCATTGAATGTGCCGTAATTTCAGGATTGTTTTTAATTTTCATAGCAGTATTTCTCTGCACAAAGCGCAGACAATGGGCGTGGGCAACGCTTCCGCTTTTGCTCGTTCCGCTTACCGATTTTATGATTGAATATATGCTGAAAAAAGCGTTTAACATCGATGTAACCGTTTTCGGCGGAATACTTGCGCTGGTTATCGCGGTGGCGGTATCGGCGGCTTGGGTTGGATTTTTTGCGGGACGGCTTGACCACAAGCGCTATAAGGCAACTTATATCGGCATCACAAACCTGTTTAACGTGGCGCTTGCGGCGATTGTCATAGGCAACATTCTCTCAAAGGCAGCGCTTGACGCAAACATTCCCGCGAACAGTCTTTGATAAAGAACGTTTGCTTCAAAGGATTGAGGAAATGTAAAGATTTTTTGATTTTGGCAAAATATGTTGACAAGTCGAAAAAAGTATGTTATAATAAAGTTGGTAATTATATTTCCAAAATCTGAAAGGTGGTCTATAAATGTTTTGTGAAAAATGCGGCGCGCAAATTCCTGATGGTGCAGATGTGATGTGCGCGAATTGCCGTGCTAGATTTGGGAGCGATGTTCAGCAGAATTTCGGTCAGCCCGTTCAGCCGATGGGACAGCCCGTTCAGCCGATGGGACAGCCTGTTCAGCAGAATTTCGGTCAGCCCTATCAGCAGCCTGTTGCAGCAAGCGGAGGGTTCTCCCTGAAAACAATCACGGGAAATCCGATGATAATGATGATAATAAAGCTTGCGCTTTGTGCGATTTCGCTTTGGGCTGCGTTCGGTCCGCTGCTCAAGTTCCTCGGAAACGTCACTTTCTCGCTGAGCTTTATGGAAATTAACAGTATGGCGAAGCTGATTCTTGGTTCAAAGGGCGCGGCTCAGATGACGGGATATTTCGTTCCGCTGCTTATACTGATGATTTTGGCGATACTGCTTGCGCTTGCGGGATTTGTCCTCACGCTTCTCCCGAAAATAGCTCCGCAGGTTAAGCTTCCGCTTCCGTCCTGCTCGTCGTATGCGGCAACCGCGTTTGCGCTTGTTTTGGCGCTTGTCTCCGACTTTATCACAATCGGTTTCGCGGCTTCGACAAAATCGCCCTTCTCTGGCTTTGGCGTGTTTATGTTGATTCTGAGCTTCCTTGCGCTTGGAGCAACTGTATTCCTGTCCTACGTTGACCTCAAGAAAAAGTAATACATACCAAAACAAAAGCGGCTCGTTTCGGCGAGCCGTTTATTTTGTATTATTTTGAATTTGAAGCGTGAAAGCAGACAAGTTTTTCCAAGAAACACTTTCAGAACTCGCTTTCTCGCAATAATGTGCGAAATTCCCGCGATAATCGCGCAGAGTGCAAAAAACACGCGGACTTGGCTTTACAGCGCGGATTTTTGCCCGAAAATCCGAGTTTCGCGAAAGCGTGTCAAGCCGCTGTTTACGCAGAAAAGCTGAGAAAAGGCGCGGATTTGGCTTTACAGCGCGGTTTTTTGCCCGAAAATCCGAGTTTCGCGAAAGCGTGTTAAGCCGCTGTTTTCGCGGAAAAGCTGAGAAAAGGCGCGAATTTGGCTTTACAGCGCGGTTTTTTGCCCGAAAATCCGAGTTTCGCGCAAGCGTGTTAAGCCGCTGTTTTTGCGGAAAAGCTGAGAAAAGGCGCGAATTTGGCTTTACAGCGCGGATTTCGGGGAATTCGGCGAAGCTGCGGTTGTCGAGCATTTCTGCCGATTTCACGCAATAACGTGAGAAATTCCCGCGATAATCGCGAGGAGTGCTGAAATCACGCGGATTTGGCTTCACAGCGCGGTTTTCTGGTAATTCGGCGAAGCAGCGGCTGTTGAGCATTTCTGTCGCTTTCACGCAATAACGTGCGAAATTCCCGCGATAATCGCGCAGAGTGCTGAAATCACGCGAATTTGGCTTAAAATCACGGATTTTTGCCCGAAAATCCGAGTTTCGCGCAAGCGTGTCAAGCCGCTGTTTATGCAGAAAAGCTGAGAAAAGGCGCGAATTTGGCTTCACAGCGCGGTTTTCGGGGAATTCGGCGAAGCCGCGGTTGTCGAGCATTTCTGTCGCTTTCACGCAATAATGTGCGAAATTCCCGCGATAATCGCGCAGAGCAAAATCCCGCAGAGCGTTGGTATCGCGAACGCAAGCGCCGCCCATTTAACGCCGCCGGCTTCCTTTTTTATCGTGAGGAGGGTGGTCGAGCAGGGGAAGTGCATCAGCGTGAAAACTATCACGCAGACCGCCGTGACGGGCGTCCAGCCGTTCGCGGTGAACAGCTCGAGCATCTGCGACGGCGCGATTTCCGCAAGCACCCCTTGCTGCATATACATCATCACGGCAAGCGGCAGCACGATTTCGTTTGCGGGAAGCCCCAGCAAAAACGCAGTCACAATCACTCCGTCCATTCCGATGAGCCGGCCGAACGGGTCGAAAAAGTTCGTGACATAGCTTAAAATCGGCGCTCCGTCAACGCTCACGTTCGCGAGAACCCAGATTATCGCGCCCGCCGGTGCCGCAACCGCCGCCGCTCTCCCGAGCACGAAAATTGTTCTGTCGAGAAGCGAGCGTACAAGGATTTTCGCGATTTGCGGCTTGCGAAACGGCGGCAGCTCTAGGGTGAACGAGGACGGTTCGCCTTTCAGAATGGTTGCCGAGAGTATCCGTGACACGAGAAACGTCATCAGAATTCCGAGGATTATCACCGCCGTGAGCGCCGCCGCCGAGAGAAAACTCCCGAGAAGCCCGATTGCACCGCCGATGAAGAACAGCGAGATGATTTTCAGGATTATGGGAAAGCGCCCGTTACACGGCACGAAATTGTTCGTGAGAATGGCAATCAAGCGCTCGCGGCGGCTGTCAATAATACGCGCGCCGACCACTCCCGCCGCGTTGCAGCCGAAGCCCATCGTCATACAAAGCGCCTGT
>CAMEQX010000229.1 GCA_945933905.1 uncultured Clostridia bacterium | reverse complement strand
CCACGCCGTCATTTACAGCGATATATCGAACATTATAGTCGGGCAAAATCATCTCGATATACTGCCCCGTCATCAAATAATCTCGCCCAAACCGCGACAAATCTTTCGTTATCACAACACCGATTTTGCCAGCCTTAACGTCGTCAATCATACGCACAAAATCGGGGCGATTGAAATTTGTGCCCGAAAACCCGTCGTCCACATAAAACTGAATATTCCCGAAACCGTTGTTCTCCGCATAACTTTGAAGCATAGCTTTTTGATTAGTTATGCTGTTGCTCTCGCCTTGCAAATCGTCATCGCTGCTCAATCTGCAATATAACGCTGTGATTAAAATCTTTTCCATAAAACCTCACTTTCCGACAATCACAGCGGGATATGACACTCATATTATAGCGCACAACCCGCTGTTTGTCCAGACATTTTTGTGCAATCAGATACTTTTTCCTACAAGCCGAGCGATAAGCTCCGCAAGGCTCTCGCCGCCCGTGTTAAAAGTAGTGACCACAATGTATGTTGTGCCGTCTATTTTGTACTCACTTTGTTCCATAATATTCTCTCCTTTCATTCGTTTGAGAGAATAGTTTTGAATCCCGATAATTTCGTCGAACACTTGAATTTTCGAGAAATAACCTGAAAATTTTCGTGCCACTAAACCGAGTTTTCAAACTCCGATAGAAAAAGCGGAAGTCTGAAATCTCCAATTTGAAAGCAAAGAAAATGTCCCATTTTCAGAATATCTGATTGAGATTTCAAGAAAAAGCTCTGTTTTTCGGCTTGAAATAGCCCCAAAAATATTAGGACAAAATTTTTCGGGAGGATTTTGTCCTGTTTTTATGTCCTGTTTTTTAATTTTATAAAATAATTTTGTAAATTTATAGGAATTTTATGATGTTCTATAAAACGATTTTGTAAATTAATAAAAACCAGTATATATTGCGCTGAAAACAGAAGTCACTAGATTGAGAACAGAGTTTATATAGTTGAAAATAAAAAATTGACAAACTTCACTTAATGTGGTAAAATTGAAATATAGCAAAATTTCAGAATTTTTCTTTTCAACGTGCCACACCGTTGTCGCGGCGATGTGATATAATGTACTTGAAGAGGAGGTTTTATATGAAGACATTTTTAGCGCCAAACGGCAGAATTATTACAATTCCCGAAAGTCGTGTTATCTCATTTGGTTTTTCCGAAAAGCAGAATGATATCATTGCAGAAAACCTGCCGACATCGGAATATGAGCTTTATGAAACCGATGTTGTCACAGACATTTTCGCTATAAATTCGGATACTGTTATAATAAATTCCGAGGCACTCAATGACAGCGACCGTGAGATGATTATTGATTATTTTACGGAAACACAAGCTTCTCTTTCTGAAATGATATTTTGGATTGGAAATCCGAAACCGCCAAGTCATCTGCGAAACAAGTTTGTTTGCTTTGAATATATTGAAATGCTAGCTGTTGACTTGAAATACCGACTGCTCAAAGCTCACAAAATGGCTGAAAAGTCAAGAATTTTCAGTAAAAGGTTGGCGGACTGCATTATGATACTGGCAGAAATTCGCCGTAATCCCGGAGTTAAATCCAAAGAACTCGCCCAAAAGTTTGAGCTTTCGGTAAGAACGGTTCAGAGATACATCACAACTTTACAAGCGGCGGGTGAATGGATTGAATATGATACGGTAAAACGTGGGTGGAAACTCCAGTATGGTTGTTCCATACTGTTCGGTGATACAATTATTGAAGAAGCAATCGAGGAGGAATAATTATGAATGAGCAAGAATTTGATTTTTCTGCCGAAAAAATCAAAATCGGAATATTTGTCATTGGAAAATCCGAAGATGAAGTTCCGATAACAATCGACTCTTTGAGCAACGTCGATTATTCGCAATATTTCGGCATTTCGGAGGATTTGTCGGAGATAAAGCACTATGATTTTCTGTTTACGGTTATTGACATAACGAATGCAGATTCGGTTGAACTTGCTGTAAAAATTGCAAACGAGTGCAAAGCCGTAAATCCGAACTGTCTTTGTGCTTGCATTACTGACAAGTACAAAATTGATTTATCGGCGCTTGACAATGCTTTTGAGCAAGTTTTGTTTGTTGACGACGCTAACGAAGTTTTTGCTCCTGTAAAAATGATTGATGATGTGTTTGGCGAATCCGTAATCGGCATTGATTATATTGATGCAAAAATTATGATGGAACACTCGAACCGGGGATTCGTGTCGGTTGGATTTTTAGGAGATGAAAACAGTCAAGACGATTTTATCCGCGAAATTAACAGCCAAATCGATTGTCAGCTCAAACAGTTTGACGGCGAATACTGCGGAGCATTTGTCAATATTTCTGTAAATCCTGCGCTTTGTCGGAAATACGGTGTTCTTGAATTCGCGGATAAGATTCATCGCGAAATCGTCGAGGCACGCAACAAAAATAATCTCCCCGAAATAAAAGACAAGGTTATTTGTACAGTCAACGAGAACGCGAATTTCCCGCTTGAACTGTCTGTAATAACGTATTATAAGAGCTGAATCGGAGGACTTGATATGAACGAGAACAAAATTTCAACTTATCTCAAAGATATGGAACAGCTTTTTGCCGAATGGAAAACGGTTGAGCCTGCTGAAATCAAGGAAAGCAAATCCGGCAAAACTTCGATTATCGACCACAAAAACAAGGTGTTTATAAAAGACGGCGTAGTTTGTCCCGAACAATGGTTTGCACAAGAAATTCGCCCGTTGTTTTTGCTGAAAGAGGCATACGGTGACGACAAGGATTGGAGTTTGATTGATTTTCTTTCCTCCAACGAACGAATGAGCAAAATGTGGAAACGCGTTGCGCATTGGACTTACGGATTGATGAAAACAACCGCAAATCGTATTGAGCCTTATTTTGATTATCCGAGCAGTACATATGCCGAAAACAAAGAGTTAAGGCAAATTGCTGTGATAAATGTCAAGAAAAGCAACGGTGACAAAAGCTCCGATTGGGAACAGATAAACGCTTATGCCGAATTTGATAAGGAAAGGCTTATGAAGCAGATTGAGTTGTGCGACCCAACAATTATTGTTTGCGGTTACACGGGAACTCCGCTGGAGATAATTTTCAATAAATCTCAGCCAAGTTTTCGTGAAAAGCAAAACGAGAATTTGTTCTATCACCTTGACATAAAAGGTCATAATGTGCTGGTTCTTGATTATTGGCACCCTGCAAATCAATACCCCGATTTGATGAATTACTATACGCTTATGGGAATCTATCAGCAGGCGCTGTTGAACAGGAAAAGTGAAGGAAATGAACAACTCCGAAAATATTGAATTTAGCACTCTTGACACTTTGCAAATCGAAGCTACTCTTCACAAAATTATTCAAGAAAAACTGAATGAAAAATACGGAGAAAAGCCGTGTGAAGAAATATCAAGGCGTATTGATGAAGAGTGGGAAGCAATGAAACGCACCGATACCGTGCTTGATATTGCCGCTATGTATGAATTTTCAGGC
>CAMEQX010000228.1 GCA_945933905.1 uncultured Clostridia bacterium | reverse complement strand
GTTGTCATTGACGTGGGAATAAACAGGCTGCCCGACGGCAAGCTTTGCGGTGACGTCAAATTTGACGAGGTAAGCGAAAAAGCGGGCTGGATTACACCCGTGCCGGGCGGCGTTGGTCCTATGACTATTGCCACGCTTATGAAGAACACGCTCACTGCGGCAAAACAGCAGAAAAAGTGATGAACAGCAACGCTAAATCTTTCCTCAGAAACGCGATTCTGCTTACAATCGCGCTTGTTGTAATCGCGCTTTTTATGCGTGAATGGGGCGCCGCGCAGATAATAATTGTGCTGCTTGTCGCGGGGCTTGCGGGAATGCAGTGGTTTTTGTTCTTCTATATGAAGAAAAAGTGACTTTGGGGAACGCGGGTTTAGGTTAATCTTGCTTTCCTGTGCGTCAACCGACTTTGCGCGATGCGCGGGCGATTTTTCGGGCATCGAACCCGAAAAATCGCTTGGGGAACACCCCGCCGGGGTTTTCCCCAAACCCTTTTCCGCAAGGGGGAAACTCTTGTTTCCCCCTTGAACCCCTTTGCGCTTGCTAACGCGTTTTGTCGCGCTTCGCGCTCTAGTAGCGGCGCTTCGCGCCGAGTGCCTCCGGCGGCTTGAAACCTTTTTCTGAAGAAAAAGGTTAGGGAAACCGAAGGTTTCTCGGGGACATTCCAAAAAGACTTTTTTCGCTTCGCGGTGCGAGTTTACAGCCCGAGGCTCGTCGATAGCGCGCTGTTTACCTGCGCCATCGCGCTCTCGTCAAGCTCCCCCATTCTCTCCTTCAATCTCCGTTTATCCAATGTACGAACCTGCTCCAACAACACCACCGAGTCCTTCGCAAGCCCACAACTCGCCGCCTGCACCGAAATATGCGTCGGCAGCGCCGATTTCTCCTTCTTACTCGTAATCGCCGCCGCAATAACCGTCGGACTATGCTTGTTCCCGATATCGTTCTGCACGATTAAAACCGGTCGAATTCCCCCTTGCTCAGAACCCACAACGGGACTTAAATCCGCGTAATAAATCTCTCCGCGTTTTACAGACATCATATCCAAAACTCCTTTCGATATCCCAAATATTTCTGTCGGAAATATTATTGACGAGCGATTTTTTATTATTCAGATTTTTCCGAAAATTTTGTTTTCTCAAACTGAAAAGCGAGGTGTTTCTTTAAATGAAATTCACTTGGCAGCAGCTTCTCTGCGCCGAAAGAGAACGCTCATATATCTCCGCAAACCCGCTTGATATCCGCACGGAATTCCGCAAGGACTATCACCGTATAATCGGAAGCGCGTCTTTTCGGCGGCTTCAGGACAAGGCTCAGGTTTATCCGCTTTATCGCGGTGATTTTGTCCGCACACGGCTCACTCACTCGCTTGAGGTGAGTTCCTTTGCGGGCTCTCTCGGGAACACGATTTTCCGTCGGCTGATTGACGCGAAAACTCCCGAAATCGACGAGCTTGTCCGCGAAAACTGCGCGGATATTCTCGAATGTGCGGGACTTATCCACGATATCGGAAATCCTCCCTTTGGGCATTTCGGTGAATTTGCTATCCGTCAATGGTTTGCGGACAATTTATCGCGGCTTGAGTTCAAAGGCAAATGCGCAGACGAGCTTCTGACCGACCGAATGAAAGCGGATTTCCTCAACTTTGAGGGCAACGCGCAGGCGCTTCGGCTGCTGTCGCGGCTGCACTGCCTGATTGATATGGAAACGGGAATGAACCTCACCTTCGCGCTGCTCAATACTATTATAAAGTACCCGACAAATTCGCTTGAAATCGACAAAAAATGCGGGAACATCTGCCGCAAGAAAATGGGCTATTATTGCTCCGAGGAGGAACTTTTCCGCAAAATCACCGAGAAAACGGGCGTGGGAAACTCGCGCTATCCGCTCACGTTTATTCTGGAGAGCGCGGACGATATCGCGTACAAAACCGCCGATTTGGAGGACGCTGCCGTCAAGGGCTTGCTGCCTTTTGCAACGCTTGTCGAGGAGCTGAAATCCGAGAAATACCGCTCAAAATGCCGCACTGACGAGGAAGCCGCCGAGCTTGAAAACGCCGCAGACGCGCTCTTGCACTCAAAGGAGTCCGCGGATAAATTCGGCACAAGGGACGCGGGTGTGAGGGCGATTTCGCGGTGGATTGTGAAGATGCAAAACAAGCTGATTTACGCGGTCGCGGACGCCTTTTGCGACAACTACGAGAAGATTATGAACGGCGAGCTCAACGAGGAATTGCTTGCGGTGACGAACGTTCGAGTGCTTGCGGACGCGTTTTCGGATATCGCTTACAGATACGCTTTTCGCTCGGCGGGAATTGTCCGCGACGAGCTTTCCGAGGACGCGGTTATGGGCTTTTTGCTGGACAAAATCACCCGCGCGGCGCTTGCGTTTGACACGGAAAATATGCGCGGCTATGAGCGCGATTTGACCGAGGTTTTGTCGGAGAACTATCTCGAAATCTGCAAAAAATCCTGCGAGGGAAAGAGTGACGCCGAGCAATGCTATCGAAGACTGCTTTTCGCGACAGACTGCGTTTGCGGAATGACAGACGGCTATGCGAAGGAATTTTACCACACTCTGAGGGGTTAAAAGAGTTTTGCAAAACTGTTGACTTTTAAGGAAAAATATGTTATTATAGATACAATAGGTACAAATGTGCAAAAAAATCTTGTACAATTTTTACATACCTGAAGGTTTTGAAAGAAGGGTTTTTATGGGAAATGACGTAAAACTTGGTTCTTCGCGCACGGTTAAGGGCAGAGTTATGCTGATGAGCCTTGTGATGACGCTTGCCGCGATTATCAATGTTGTGATAAACCTTATCACGCAGAGCAATCAGACGAAAACCAATATTGAGAACACGCTGCGTGCCAATTTGGTCGGCACGGCGCACCTCACGCAGAGCGGCGTGAACAATCTCGTTATTCTTGTCGGCGACCACGCTCACGATTATGAGTTCAAAAACGGAACAAACGAGCAGAAAATCGCTCACGCAAAGGAAATTATGGCGTATGATTCGAATATTCAAGAGCTGATTTTCGTGGACGCGGCGGGCGCTTCGGTTGGCGGGGAAATTCCTGCCGATGTGAAAACTCGGCTCGGCTCGTCAAATTATGTCGTTTATTCTCCCGACAACTCCGCCGACAGCTTCTACATAGCCGTCAAAACTGCCGAGGGAAACACCCTCTGCGCGAAAATGAACACGGCAAAGCTCACGGGCATTCTTACAGGTATCGATAACGACGCGTTTTTGCTGGCTTCCGACGGCACCGTTATCGCTTCTTCGGGTGCTGCGGGCAATTCTCAATACTCTGATTTCGTTCAGACAACCGCAGACGGTGCGGTTTTTGCCAACGTTTCGGGCGACAGCGGAAACTGCTACGCTGCGAAAAAGCTCGACATCAGCGACAACTGGACCGTGCTCGTAAGATGCGCGAAAAGCGACTTTGACGGCGGGTTTAACACGGCGCTGCGTTTGAGCATCGGCACGACTATTGTTATGATTGCGCTGGGACTTGGCGCAAACTATTTCTTCG
>CAMEQX010000227.1 GCA_945933905.1 uncultured Clostridia bacterium | reverse complement strand
CCGTAAGCGAGCACTGTCCCACGCAGGAAATATCCTGTATTGTCAAAATTCTTTTGTAGCTCATTTTTGTACTCCTTTCAAATGTACTGATGATAATTATAACACAAATTTCCACAAAAATCAACAAATTTGAAAATTTTTTTAAAAACCCCTTGACAAACGGAAAAAAGTGTTGTATAATAGCATAGTCAAAGCAGAGTAAACGCTCTCACCCGCCGGCGACCGCCGACAAGCTGCTGAATGAACGGAGCTTCTTCGGAAACGGAGAATTCGATTGATTAACAGAAGCTTGGACGGACGGATAATACAGTCGGGCGCGGTAGTTTAATGTAAATAGACCTTTGGGTTTATTATATGTTAAGCGTGAGTGTGCTGCTCACGCTTTATTTATTTCTTGCTTCGGTAAATGATAGGAAAGGGCGGTGCTTTAAAATCGCAACGAAGGAACAGCTCATCAATGAGGATATTCACGAAAAAGAAATTCGCGTGATTTCCTCCGACGGAGAACAGCTCGGGATTATGTCATCGGCGGAGGCGCTTGAAAAGGCTTATGCTGCCGATTTGGACTTGGTTATGATTTCTCCCACGGCAAAGCCGCCGGTATGTCGTATTATGGACTACGGAAAATATCGGTTCGAGCAGACCAAGCGTGAGAAAGAGGCGAAGAAGAACCAGAAAACTGCCGATGTGAAGGAAATCAAGATGTCGCTCAATATCGACACCAACGATTTCAACATCAAGGTGAAGAACGCAATCAAGTTTCTTCAGAACGGCGACAAGGTGAAGGTGACTGTTCGTTTCAGACGAATGAGAGAGCTCACCCACGTCAATCTCGGCGAGGATTTGATGAAGAAGTTTATGGACGCGGTTTCGGAGTACGGAGGCTCGGATAAGCCTTCAAAGCTCGAAGGAAGAAATTACGCCGTGGTATTGAGCCCCAAGAAATAACGGCGCATTTTAGTTGTAAAAAACGAGTTTGCTTGCGTTCGGTGAAATCGGACACGCGGGGGAACTCCAAGATTAAGGAGGAACATAAATATGCCTAAGATTAAGACACACAGCGGCGCGAAAAAGCGTTTCAAGCTGACGGGAACAGGTAAGGTTAAGATGCAGCACTGCGGCAAGCGCCACATTCTCACCAAGAAGACCACCAAGCGTAAAAGAGGTCTGAGAAACGGCGCATACGCTGACAGCACCAATGTGGCTCAGGCAAAGAGCCTTATTCCGTACAAATAAGAAGAACGCGCTTTTGCGTTTGATAGCTTGAATTTAGGAGGAAAATGAAATGGCAAGAGTAAAAGGCGCGCTCGCCACAAGAAAAAGAAGAAACAAGACACTGAAGCTCGCAAAGGGCTACTGGGGAGGCAAGAGCAGACTGTTCAAGACCGCGAAGGAAGCGGTTATGAAGAGCGGACAGTACGCTTACGTTGGAAGAAAGCTCAAGAAAAGAGATTTCAGACGTCTTTGGATTACAAGAATTTCTGCTGCTTGCAAGATGAACGGAATGAATTATTCCACGTTTATGAACGGTCTCAAGAAAGCAAACATCACGCTCAACAGAAAGATGCTTTCCGAAATCGCTGTAAACGACGCAGCAGGTTTTACCGCACTCACCGAAAAGGCAAAGGCGGCGCTTTAATTTAAAGAATCTTCTCACGTCCGCGCGCGGACGTGAGATTTTCGCTATGTAGGGCTAGTTTTTGAGGGGTGAAATCAATCGGGATTTGGTGAAAAATACCGATTTTGGAGGTGGTTTTTTGGAGGAAATTTCTTCGAGAAAAAACCAAAATGTACGCTTTATGAGGGAGCTTTTTTCAAGCAGCGAACGACGCCGTGAAAGCGGAATGTTTGCGGTTGAGGGCGACCATTTGTGCGGGGAAACGGCGGAGCTTGACTATAAAATCGAGCTGTTTTTGTTCACGGAAAAGGCTCGCGGAAAGTACCCGAGAACCGTTGAAAAAGCGTGCAAAAAAGCCGAGAAAAGCCTTGTCATAACCGAGGAGATTTCGGAATATATTTCCGATACAAAAGCACCGCAAGGGCTGTTTGCGGCGGTTGAAAAACGCGCAGCGGAGATACCCGAAAACGCGCGGAAAATCGTTGTTTTGGACGGCGTGCAGGACCCCGGAAATGTCGGCACAATCATCAGAACCGCCGAGGCGCTCGGGATTGAGGGCGCGGTTTTTACGGGAAAATGCGCGGACGCGTTCTCGCCGAAAACGCTGCGGGCTTCGATGGGGAGCGCGCTCAGAATGCCGCTCGGTTACGCCGATGAGCAAAATCTTCGCGATAAACTCGCGGGTTTTTCAATCTTCGCGGCAATGCTTGACGAAAGCGCAAAAAAGCTCGGCGAGATTGATTTCCCCGAAAAAACTGCCGTTGTTATCGGAAGCGAGGGAAGCGGAGTTTCCCCCGAAATCGCGGCGCTATGCGATGAAAAGGTGTATATCCCGATAAAAAAAGCGGAGAGCCTCAACGCTGCGGCTGCCGCGGCGATTATTCTTTGGGAGCTTTCAAAAAATTGAATTTCTTTGTTTATTTCCCCGCGATAAAATGTATTTCGGCGGAATAAACAAGGATTTTAAGGAGAATTTGTTTTGTCAGATTTAGTTATACTCGAGTCGCCGTCAAAGGCGAAAACAGTGAAAAAATATCTGGGCGCGGGTTATGATGTTGTCGCGTCAACGGGTCATATAATCGACTTGCCCAAGTCCAAGCTCGGAGTTGATGTTGAGCACAATTTCGAGCCGCAGTACGTCAATATGAAGGACAAGGCGGACATCATCAAGGAGCTCAAAAAGCGCGCAAAGGAAAGCGATACAATCTACCTCGCAACCGACCCGGACCGCGAGGGTGAAGCAATCGCGTGGCATTTGTCGCACTTGCTGGGCATTGACGAGAAACAGGCGGTGCGCGTGACGTTCAACGAAATCACGAAAACCGGCGTGCAGTACGGAATGAGCCACCCGCGCACGATTAACGGAGATGTCGTAAACGCGCAGCAAACGCGCAGAATTCTCGACAGAATTGTCGGCTACAAGCTCTCGCCGTTTTTGTGGAAGAAGGTTCGCAGAGGGCTTTCGGCGGGGCGCGTGCAGTCGGTTGCGGTGAGGATTATCGTTGACCGTGAGGAAGAAATCCGCGCGTTCAAATCCACGGAATACTGGACTGTTGACGGAAAATTCCACACGGCAAATTCCAAAAAACTGTTCTCGGCGAAGCTCTCCGAGGTTGACGGGAAGAAAGCCGAGCTGAAGGATAAAAAGGAAGCGGACGCTGTTCTCGAACGGCTTAACGGCGCGGTTTACACGGTTTCGGGTATCAAGAAATCCCAGCGAAAAAAGCAGCCCGCGCCGCCTTTCACGACCTCCACTCTCCAGCAGGAAGCGTCCAAGCGATTGAGCTTTCAGGCGCGCCGCACTATGAAGGCAGCTCAGGAGCTTTACGAGGGCGTTGAGGTTGCTGGAATGGGCGCTGTCGGTTTGATTACCTATATGAGAACCGACTCGCTGAGAATTTCCGACGAGGCGAAGGCAGCC
>CAMEQX010000226.1 GCA_945933905.1 uncultured Clostridia bacterium | reverse complement strand
GATTGATATGCTGATGGAGGTTGACCGCTATGACGAAGCGATGAATATTATCATAAACGCGGTTAAAAGCGGCGAAATCCCCGAGGAACGCATAAACGACGCGGTTGAGCGTATCATTCAGGTTAAGCTGGACGCGGGTATTTTCGATGACCCGTTTTGCCAAAAAATCGTCACAAAGCAGACAAAAACAGGCTCCGAGGAATATCGCGCGGTTGCTGAAAAGCTGGTTGAAAAGAGCCTTGTTTTGCTCAAAAACGAAAACAGCGTTCTGCCGATAAAAAGCGGAAGCTCCGTGTATATTATGGGACCGGCGTGCGACAATCCTCAGGCGCAGTGCGGCGGCTGGACAATCGACTGGAACAACAGTCCTCAAAGGGAAATCGAGGGTGTGACAACAATCCTCGAGGGCTTTAAGGAAAAGGCTTCGGAATACGGAATTACCGTGATTACCGACAAAAATCAGGCGAAAAACGCAGATGTTGTTCTGCTGGCTGTCGGTGAACAGGCGTATGCGGAATGGCTCGGCGATAGCGAGGATTTATCGCTTTGCGGAAAACTCGGTCTCAACGGAAACCGCGAGGCAATCAACGAGGCAAAATCGCTCGGAAAGCCTGTAATCACCCTAATTGTCACGGGAAGAAATGTTTTGCTCGACGACGCGGATTTTGACAGCTGGGACAGTGTGGTTATGTGCTATCTTCCCGGCTCCGAGGGCACGGGAATTGCAAACGTTTTGTGCGGAAGAAGCAATTTCACGGGAAAGCTCCCTTCCCCGTGGTACAGGTCTGTTGAGGAAATCGGTTCGGAGAAAAATCGCTTTGACGTGGGCTATGGGCTGGAATATTGATTTTCGGGAAATATGAGCAAGAAGAAAACGGTTTATTCAACGGGACAAATCGCAAAAATTTTCGGTCTTCACCCGAATACAGTCAGATTATACGAGGAATGGGGGCTTATACACAAGCCCGAGCGAAAACCAAACGGCTATCGTGTGTTTAACGAAATCCATATCAAGCAGTTTGAGCTTGCGAAAAAAGCGTTTCAAATCGAGGTCGTGCAGGCAGGCTTGCGAAAACGGATTGTTTCGGTCGTGGAGCTGTCGGCGCAGTATCGCTTTGACGAGGCGCTTGAGCTTGTAAACGAGTATATTTGTGTTGCAAAGCAGGAAATCAAAAACGCAAAAGAAGCTGCGGAATTCTGCGAAATTCTCGCAAATCAGCCCAAAGCCGATGATTTTGTTTTCACGAGAGCTCAGGCGGCGAAGGAGCTTGGACTTACGATTGACACCATTCGCAACTGGGAAATGAACGGCTTACTCACGGTAAAACGCAGACAAAACAGATACCGCGTGTACGATTCAAACGATATAAAACGCTTGAAAATTATTCGTTCGCTGAGATGTGCAAATTATTCTTTGTCGGCAATTCTCAGAATGCTGAAAAAATCCGAAAACGAGCTGAACAAGGAAAAAATCATTGATTTGCTGAACACTCCGAGCGACGACGAGGATATAATTTCTGCTTGTGACAAGCTGATTTTTTCTCTTGAAAAAGCAGTGCAAAATGCTTATGAAGCGGCTTCAATACTGGAAGAAATGAAGCTTATGAAAAAATAAACCCTCCACTATACCACCAGACTTTTGTTTGGTGGTATAATTTTTTTGTAATCAGCAAAGGAGGATTTGATATGAGCGCGATTATAGTTAAAAATCTGACCAAAAATTATGGCGAAAAAGTCGCCGTGGATAACCTGAGCTTTGAGGTGAAAAAAAGCACTGTTTTCGGTCTGCTCGGGGCAAACGGCGCGGGAAAAAGCACCACAATCGAATGCATTCTCGGGACAAAAAAAGCAGACTCGGGAGAAGCACGCATTCTTGAAATGAACCCGACAAAAGAGCGCACAAGGCTGTTCGAGCGCGTCGGCGTGCAGTTTCAGGAAGCAAATTATCAGGAGCAAATCAAGGTTGAGGAGCTGTGCGAGATGACCGCTGCGGTTTACAAAAAACCGAGAAATTACGCGGAGCTTTTGGAGGAATTCGGGATTTCCGACAAAAAGAAAACGCTTGTAAAATCGCTTTCGGGCGGCGAGCGGCAGCGGCTTTTTATCGTGCTCTCGCTTATCCCAAACCCCGAGGTTGTCTTTCTGGACGAGCTCACGACGGGCTTGGACGCGCGCGCAAGACGCGATGTGTGGAATATTTTAAGCAAGCTGAAAAAGCAAGGCTTGTCCATTTTGCTAACCTCGCATTTTATGGACGAGGTTGAAGCGCTTTGCGATGAAATCCTGATTTTGAAGAAGGGTAAAACCGTGTTCCGCGGGACTGTGGAACAGGCGAAAAATGAAAGTAAAAAAGAGAACTTTGAGGACGCGTATTTGTGGTTTACGGACGAGGAGGAAAATTATGAGAGCATTTAGAGTACTTTTGAAAAACGAGCTGAAAATGAGCCTTCGCGGTATGGATATGCTGATTTTTGCGGTGATTATGCCGATTGTCGTGCTGATTATTCTGGGGATTGTGTTCGGGCAGAAGCCTGCGTTTGAGGGCGCGGATTACAGCTTTCTCGACCAATCCTTCGGCGCGCTTTGCAGCATTTCAATCTGCGCGGGCGGCGTAATGGGACTGCCGCTGGTTATCTCGGATTACCGCTCCAAGCAGATTTTGAAAAGATACAAGGTCACCCCGATTAAACCGAGCCTTGTTTTGCTGGCGGAGGTCGCGATGTATGTGGTTTACGCGGTCGTGTCTTTAATCACGCTGTTTCTTGTAGCAACCTGTTTCTTCGGTTTCAGAATGAGAGGGAATTTCGGGCTGTTTTTGCTGGGATTTTTGCTGGTTATGGTTTCGATTTTCAGCATCGGAATGATGGTCGGCGGAATTGCCAAAAACTCGAAAATCGCGGGAATTATCGCAAGCGCGCTGTATTTCCCGATGCTTGTTTTTTCGGGCGCAACCTTGCCGTATGAGGTGATGCCGGACGTGATGCAAAAGGTTGTTGATGTCTTGCCGCTGACGCAGGGAATAAAAATCCTGAAAAACACCGCGCTCGGCTTGCCGATAGGTGATGTGACGGTTTCCGTGATAATTATGCTCGCAATCGCGGCAATCTGCGGCTTTATCAGCGTTAAATTCTTCAAATGGGAATAAAACTTATACACAAAAAAATCCCGCTTTTATCGCGGGATTTTATGTTTTTCAAGTGAATTTAGTTGGCGAAAAAATCCGAAAAGTTCTTTTCAAACGCAGTGTAATTCGGAGAACTTTTTGTTTTGTCGAGAATTGCAAAAACAACGCTGTCGAAGAATTCGCAGTAATTCTCGTCAATCAGCACCTCGCGAAAATACGCCGCCATATCCGCGGGATTGTGTCCGAAAACGCCGCAGCCCCACGCACCGAGCGTGATTGAATGAAATCCGTGATACGCCGCCGCAGTCAAAAGCTTGCGGATTTTATCCGTCATCGTCTTGTGCAGGGAGTCCCTTGTGAAGCTTGCTCTGTTTCTGCTAAGATTTGGCGCAGGTGAGGTTATCACGGCAGTTTTAAACGGCTT
>CAMEQX010000225.1 GCA_945933905.1 uncultured Clostridia bacterium | reverse complement strand
ACTCCGCGATACCCTTCACCATATCCAGCTTTTTCAGCACCTCGTAGGTGAGATAAGCGTCATTCAGCGCGTCGTGAACCTGCACGTCAATCGGAATTTCCAGCTTCTCCGCAGCCGCCGAAAGCGCGCACTGAAGATGCTCGGCAGCGGTCTGGCGGTTGAAGATAAGCTGAAGGTTGATATAATCCCGCCCGAAAACCGCGTTCTCGCCGTGAACTTTGAGGTTGTCGTTCATTATACCGATATCGTCAAATCCCCAAGTTATTATGCGGAACTCCTCGCCGCACCACTCCGAAAACCGCCGGAAAGCCTCGGGAAACGTCTCCTTGTCAGCCAAATCCGCAGCGGTTATTCCCGTGATTTTTTCAACATACGGGTTCATCTTTTTGTAGAATTTCGGGCGAATGTTGATTTTGATTTTGTCGAGAAGATTGAAATTCTCGTCCGTTTTAACCGCGCCGATTTGGATTATCTCTCCGTACAAAATCACGGGGCTGCGCACGGTCATCGCGCTGTTGAGCGCCTGATTCCACTCAAGGTCAAGTATAATATAGTTCATAAATTCCTTAAATTGTAAGCGTGCCGCCGACGTTTTCACGGCGCCACTCGGCGTAATCTTCATACGTTCCCGAGCGGTCGAAGCAGCCGTTTTCGGTGATTTCGATTATTCTGTTTGCGGCGGTTTCGAGGATTTCAAGGTCGTGCGTTGCAAAAAGCAAATTCCCCTTGAACTCGGAAAGTCCGTTGTTGACAGCGGTTATACTCTCGAGGTCGAGATGGTTTGTCGGGCGGTCGAGGATAAGCACGTTGCTCTTGAACAGCATCATTCTTGAGAACATACAGCGCACCTTTTCTCCTCCCGAAAGCACCTTCACGGGCTTGAAAACATCGTCCCCCGAGAACAGCATTCTGCCCAAAAATCCGCGCAGATAGCTCTCGGTTTCGTCCTTTGAGTACTGCCGCATCCAGTCCAAAATCGACAGCTCGCAGCCATTGAAATACGCGCTGTTGTCGTTCGGGAAATAGGAAACCGTGATTGTGCCGCCCCATTTAAACGAGCCCTCATCTGCTTCAAGCTCCTCGTTGAGTATCTTAAACAGCGTTGTCACGGCGATTTCGTTTGCTCCGACAAACGCGATTTTATCGCCCTTTCCCACGGTGAACGAAACGTTGTTCAGCACCTTCACCCCGTCAACCGTCTTGGAAAGCCCCGTGACTTGCAGAATATCCTTACCCGCCTCGCGCTCCATATCAAAGCCAATGTAGGGATATTTTCGCGAGCTTGCGGGCAGCTCCTCAACGGTGAGCTTGTCGAGCAGCTTTCTGCGCGAGGTTGCCTGTTTGGACTTGGATTTGTTCGCGGAGAAGCGCGCGATAAAGTTTTGCAGCTCCTTGATTTTCTCCTCAGCCTTTTTGTTCTGCTGCTTAATCATACGCTGGATAAGCTGCGAGCTTTCATACCAGAACTCGTAGTTTCCGACGTACATTTTGATTTTTCCGTAGTCGATATCCACGATATGCGTGCAGACGTTGTTGAGGAAGTGACGGTCGTGCGATACCACGATAACCGTTCCGAAATAGTCCGCGAGGAACTCCTCCAGCCACGCAACCGCGTCAACATCGAGATGGTTTGTCGGCTCGTCCATAAGGATTATGTCGGGATTTCCGAAAAGGCACCGCGCCAGCAGCACTTTAACCCTCTCGTTGCCCGAAAGACCGGACATACTCTGATAAAGCAGCTCCTCGGAAAGCCCGAGCCCCTGAATCAGCTTTGACGCGTCACTCTCTGCCTCCCAGCCGTTAAGCTCGGCAAATTCCGCCTCGAGCACCGACGCTCTTTCGCCATCCTCGTCCGAAAAATCCTCCTTGGCATAGAGCGCGTCCTTCTCCTTCATAATCTCGTAGAGCCGCTTGTTGCCCATAATCACGGTGTCGAGAACCGTGTACTCGTCAAACGCGTAGTGGTCCTGACTCAACACCGACATACGAAGATTATCGGGCTTTGTCACGCTGCCCTTTGTCGGCTCAAGCTCGCCGCAGAGCACCTTCAGAAAGGTGGATTTTCCCGCGCCGTTTGCGCCGATTACACCATAGCAGTTTCCCGCCGTGAACTTCAAATCAACGTTCTTGAATAAAACCTGTCCGCCGAAAGATACGGCAACGTCCGATACTGTAATCAAATCAATTCTCCTTATTTTATATATGCCATCACAAGCGTGCCCCATTCGCGAACCCAGTAATTCAGCAAATTCCAAACGGGTGTTTTCGCGGAATGTGCGCCTGTCTGCAAGCCGTTTTTCGCTGAGTAAACCGCCGCGCGATACTGGTGAAACTCGCTTGTGACTATCATTATGTTGTCCGAAATCCCGAGATTTTCGAGAATTTCGCGCGAAAATGCAATATTTTCCTCCGTTGACTCCGATTTGTCCTCAACGTAAATCCGCTCGTCCTCAATCCCGTTTGCGATAAGATACCGCCGCATACACTCGGCTTCCGAGATGTTTTCGTTGTCACCCTTGCCGCCGCTTGCGATACAGACAGCCGCGGGATTTTCGCGAAGCACATCAAGCGCCGCGTCAAGCCGATTTTTCAGCATTGCGCTCGGTTCTTCGCCGCGCACCTGACATCCGAGAATTATCACAGCTTCGGTTTTTTCAAGCGGCTTTTCTGCGCTCAAAATCATATTCACCGAGAAAAACACGCCAAGTCCCGCCGCAAAAGCCGCCACAGCTCCGATAAAGCAAACCGTGATTTTCCCGAAAACCTTGCTCCAGAGCCGTTTCACGAGCGCTCGGAATTTTTTCCAGAAAACGCCAAGAGCGATTATCGAGCCGAAAATCACCCAGCCGATAATCGTTCCCACGTTGAAATAATTTATGCTAACCCATATCAGCAGAACGCCCGCGATTGCCGCGATGACGGTTCTGATGATTTTCGAGGCTCTTTCCATCAGATTGCCGAAAAGCCTTGCTCGAGGTCGGCGATGATGTCGTCAACGTTCTCCAAGCCAACCGACAAGCGTATCAAACCGCCGTCAATTCCCGCAGCGACAAGCTGTTCATCGGAAAGCTGACGGTGTGTAGCGGACGCGGGGTGCAAAACGCAAGTTCTGATATCGGCAACGTGAACCTCGTTTGACGCGAGCTTCAAGCTGTCCATAAACTTCACCGCAGTGCTTCTGCCGCCCTTTATCGAGAACGAAATTACGCCGCTTGTGCCGTTCGGGAGATACTTTTTCGCAAGCTCGTGTCCCTTGCTGCCCTCGAGCGCGGGATAGGTCACAAACTCGACTTTTCCCGTGGACTTGATGTACTGAGCAACCTTGAGTGCGTTCTCGCAGTACTGCTTCATACGAACCGCAAGCGTTTCCAGACCAAGATTGAGCAAGAAGGACGAATTCGCCGCGGGATAGCAGCCAAAGTCGCGCATAAGCTGCATTCTCGCTTTAACGATGTACGGCGCAAATGCGTATTTTTCGGTGTAAACAATGCCGTGATAGCTTTCGTCCGGCTCGGTCATACACGGGAACTTGCCGTTTGTCCAGTCGAACTTGCCG
>CAMEQX010000224.1 GCA_945933905.1 uncultured Clostridia bacterium | reverse complement strand
CCTTCATCGGCGGTGAAGAGGAGAAGTCCGAGCAGGAGCCGCTTAAGGTTTGGGGACACATCGAAAACGGAGTTATCGTAAACGCTGAGAAGCCCTCTATTACAACTCAGTGCTTGCGCGTGCCTGTTTCCAACGGACACTTTGCTGCTGTTTTCGTAAGATTTGAGAACAAGCCCTCGATGGAGGAAATCAAGAAGATTTGGGCTGAATACACGGCTGAGCCGCAGGCTTTGAACTTGCCGTCTGCACCCAAGCAGTTCCTTCACTATTTCGAGGAAGACAATATGCCTCAGGCTACGCTTCACCGCAATCTTGAGGGCGGTATGGCTGTATCTATCGGCAGACTTCGCCCCGACACGCAGTATGACTACAAGTTTGTCTGCCTGTCGCACAACACCCTGAGAGGAGCAGCGGGCGGCGCTGTCGAAATGGCGGAGCTTCTTGCGGCAAAGGGTTATCTTGACTAATCATTTTCATCTTCGGGTGAAAATTCGCCCTTAGAAGAAAATAGGGGCGAAACAGGGTCCAGCGTCACGCTGGTAGAAAGGTGAGATTATGAGCAATACTATCTTCACGGGCTGCGCTACGGCGATAGCTACACCGATGAATTCGGACGGAAGTATAAATTATGATGAATTCGGCAGACTTATCGACTGGCAGATTGACAACAAAATCGATGCTCTCGTAATCTGCGGAACCACGGGCGAGAGCGCGACAATGACCGACGAGGAGCATATCGAGGTTATCCGTTACGGTATCAAGCGTGTTGCGGGGCGTGTTCCCGTAATCGCGGGTGCGGGCTCGAATGACACGGCTTATGCTGTCGAGTTGTCAAAGGAAGCCGAAAAAGCGGGCGCAGACGCTCTGCTTCAGGTTACACCTTATTATAATAAGGCTTCGCAGCGCGGTCTTGTAAAGCACTTTACGGCAATCGCAGACGCTGTGAATATACCGATAATGCTGTACAATGTGCCTTCGAGAACGGGCTGCAATATCGCGGTTGATACATACATCGAGCTTGCAAAGCACCCGAATATCACGGCTGTCAAGGAAGCAAGCGGCAAGATGGAAACCGTAATGGGAATTGCTGCGAACACCGACCTTGACATCTATTCCGGCAACGATGACGAAGCACTTTGCTGTCTGGCTCTCGGCGGAAAGGGACTTATTTCGGTTACGTCAAACGTTGCTCCGCTGATGAAGCACAACGAGATTTCGCTTTATCTTGACGGCAAAAGGGAAGAAGCGCTTGAAATCGCGAAGAAGTTTTTTGCGCTCGACAAGGCGATGTTTATGGACGTAAATCCCATTCCCGTCAAGGAAGCGCTGAATTTAGCGGGCTTTAAGGCGGGCGAGTGCAGACTGCCGCTTTGCTCGATGAGCGATGAAATGAAGGCAAAACTGAAGGCTGAAATGGAAAAAGTCGGGCTTTTGAACATTGTCTGATTTTAGAAGGAGCGTAAAATGACAAGGATTGCAATTTCCGGCGCGAGCGGAAGAATGGGGCACGTTATCGCGGCTCTGGCAAAGGAACGCGCCGATTGTGAAATTATTTCGGGAATTGACAAAATCACGGAAAAGTACGATAATTTTCCGATTGTCAGCAGCGTTTTTGACCTGCCCGAAAAGCCCGATGTAATTATCGATTTTTCGCACCCGTCAACGCTTGATGATTTGCTGTCGTACTGCAAGATGAACAGCGTGCCGCTGGTTATCGCGACAACGGGCTACACCGACGAAGAGCGCTCGAAGATAACAGCGGCGGCTTCTCAAACGCCGATTTTCTTCACGTTCAATATGTCGCTCGGAATAAATCTGCTCGCGGAGCTTGCGCGTAAAGCCGTGCAGATTTTGGGCTCGCAATTTGACATCGAGATTGTCGAAAAGCACCACAATCAGAAGAAAGACGCGCCCTCGGGAACGGCGATTATGCTTGCGGAAGCGATAAACGAGGAGCTCGGCAACACCAAGCGTTATATCTACGACAGACATTCCGTTCGTCAGCCGCGCGGCAAGGACGAAATCGGAATGCACGCGGTTCGCGGAGGCACGATTGTCGGCGAGCACGACATAATTTTCGCGGGACACGACGAGGTGATAACCCTGTCGCACTGTGCGCAGTCGAGAGAGGTTTTTGCGGCGGGCGCGGTGAACGCGGCGGTGTTCCTTGCGGGAAAACCCGCGGGACTTTACGCGATGAGCGATTTGATTAAGGAGGGCTGAAAATGAAGCTTGATGTTACAGAAAACGTATCTGCGGTATCTTTCAACAACGTCCCGCTTGACAGGACGATTATGGAGGACACTCTGAAAATTGTTGCAAACGCGGGAATAAACGTTGATATGATTTCGATGACCGCGCCGACCTCCGAGATTTTCAGCTTTGGCTTTACGGTAAAGGACGACGATATCCCGAAGCTTCTCGGCATTGTAAAAGAGCTGCGCGAGAAGGACTGCGTTGCGCCGATGATTAACAGCGGAAACCGCAAAATCGTCATTCAGACAGGCACAATGACGAATACAATCGGCTTTGCGGCGAGAGTTTTCGAGATATTGAACGGCCTTTCGGCGATGATTTTGATGATAACAACAGGCGAGGACGAAATTTCCGTTCTTATCAGAAATGCTGACGCGGACGCAGTTTGCGCGGCATTTGAAAAGGAGTTTCAATGATTTTAGCGGCAAATTTGATTTCGGAGGACGCCGCGTCAGCGACAAGCTCGATTGACGAGGGTTTTCCTAATCTTTCGGGAAATCCCGAGGAAACGCTTTCTGCACTAGGGAAATTCTTCAATAATATATGGGAAGCGTTTTTGCGGGCAATTCCGTCGATACTTCTGGCAATCGCGATTTTGATTGTCGGGATAATTCTGACGAAAATCTGCATAAAACTGATGTCAAAAGGGCTTTCAAAGACGAAGCTTGACTTGACGGTTGTGAAATTCACCACTCAAGTCACGAAAATTCTGCTTTACGTTTTGCTTTTGACTGTGGTTTTGAGTATGGTCGGAATACCGGCAACCTCGATTATCACGGTAATCGGCACGGCGGGCGTGGCAATCGGTCTTGCCTTGCAGAATTCGCTGTCGAACGTCGCGGGCGGATTTTTGCTGATGATAACGAAGCCTTTCAAAATCGGCGACTACATAATCTCAAACGGCGTTGAGGGCACGGTTTCGCAGATTTCGATACTCCACACGCGTCTTGACTCCGTGACAAATCAAGCGATTTTCATACCGAACGGACTTGCGATAAACGCAGTTGTTGTCAACAATTCGCAGAACGCTGAGCGCCGTGTTGACTTGGATTTCTCGATATCCTACAAGGACGATTTCGAGACGGCGCGCCAAATCATCACGGACATCATCAAGGCGCACGACAAGGTTGACAAACAGCAGGAGATTTTCGTTCGTATGAGCGACCACGGCGAGAGCGCAATTATCATCACATCACGCTGCTGGTGCAAAAACGCTGATTATTGGCAAGTGCATTTTGACTTAATCGAACAGGTTCGCGCGGCGTTTATCGAGAAAAATATCGAAATTCCGTTCAAGCAAATCGAT
>CAMEQX010000223.1 GCA_945933905.1 uncultured Clostridia bacterium | reverse complement strand
CGCTTATCGGTGAATTTGGCGTTACGGACGCGAAGGCTGTCGGATTTGCGGTAAATATCGAAGCTGCGGCAAAGGTTTACCTCAAAAACAAGGGCAAGACGCTCACGAAAACCGCAGACGTGCTTGTGTTCTCGAAGAACAAAATCGCGGCTCTCAAGGCTTGTGAAAAGCTGATTTCCGAGGGCTTGACCGTGCGGAATTTCAACGGCGAGTGCCCGAAATGCGCGGAGAAATTCGCGAAGGCTCACGGAATACACAGGCTTGATGTAATTGATGAAAACGGCGAGATTGAAAGCAGGGAGGTGTGACCGTGGAGAAGAAGAAAATCAGAATTGCGCTCACGAAGGGCAGAATTGAAAACAAGGCTGTTGACCTGTTGGAAAAGAGCGGCTATGACGTCACGGACCTGCGTGAAAAGGGCAGAAGGCTTATTCTGACAATCCCGAACGAGAATATCGAGGTTGTTCTTGCGAAAGCGGCTGATGTTATTACATACGTTGAGCACGGCGTCTGCGACCTCGGTGTTGTGGGAAAAGACACAATTATGGAGCACGGCGGGAAATTCCACGAAATCGCAGATTTGGGCTTCGGGAAATGCAAATTCGCGCTTGCCGTAAAAAAGGGAACTGATTTTTACAGCGGTTATGGCGTGAAAACCGTTGCCACAAAATACCCCGAGGTTACGCGAAATTTCTTTGAAAACAAGGGAATTGACGTTGATATCGTGAAAATCGAGGGCTCGGTTGAGCTGGCGCCGCTGGTTAGTCTTTCGGACGGAATTGTGGATATTGTCGAAACGGGTACAACTCTCAAGGAAAACGGACTTGAGGTTGTCGAGGACGTTGCTCCCGTGTCGGCAAGACTTATCGCAAACACCGTTAGCATAAAGCTCAAACAGGAGCGGATTTTGGAAATTGTAAATCTGATTAAGGAGAATTTGTAATGATAAGAATTATCGAAGCAAACGGCGATGAAAAGAAGTTTCTCGCCGAAACCGAAAAGCGCGCGGGAGAAGTCGGCGCGGAGGTTGAGAAAACCGTAAAGGCAATTCTCGAGGACGTCAAGCAAAACGGCGATAAGGCTGTCAAGGCTTATACAGCGAAATTCGACTGCCCGAACGCGAAATTTTATCGTGTACCTGACGAGGCTATTCAGGACGCGCTCACCGAGGCAAACGAAAACTCGCCCGAATTTGTTGAAGCAATGCTGAATGCTGTTGAAAATATCACGGCTTTTCACACGAAGCAAAAGCGCGAGGGATTTTGCGTAACCGAGGAAAACGGCGTTATTATGGGACAGCGCGTTCGTGGTTTGGACAAAGTCGGACTGTACGTTCCCGGCGGCACGGCGGCTTACCCTTCCACGGTGCTGATGAACGCAATTCCCGCGAAAATTGCCGGAGTTAAAGAGGTAATTATGGTAACGCCTCCGCTCAAAGACGGATCGGTGAACAAGGATATTCTCGTTGCGGCAGCGCTTTGCGGCGTTGACAGAATTTACCTCACGGGCGGCGCACAAGCGATTGCCGCGCTCGCTTACGGTACTGAGGAAATCCCGCGCGTGTCGAAAATCGTAGGTCCCGGCAACATTTTCGTGGCAACCGCGAAAAAGCTGGTTTACGGCAACGTTGATATCGATATGGTTGCGGGACCGAGCGAAATTCTCGTTCTCGCGGACGAAACGGCAAATCCCGTTTATCTCGCGGCGGATTTGATGTCGCAGGCTGAACACGACAGGCTTGCAAGCGCGATTATGATTACCACAAGCCGTGAAATTGCTGAGAAAACAAAGGCTGAAATCGAGCGTCAGATACAGTATCTTTCCAGAAAAGAAATCATCGAGGAGTCGCTGAAAAATTACGGCGCGATTATCGTCTGCGATGATATGGATTATGCGGTTGAGATTGCAAATCAGATTGCTCCCGAGCACCTCGAAGTATGCTGCGCGAACCCGATGGAATATATCGGCAAGCTCGACAACGTAGGCTCGCTGTTCCTCGGAAACCACTCTCCCGAGCCGCTCGGCGACTATTACGCAGGACCTAACCACGTTCTTCCCACGGGCGGTACGGCGAGATTTTACTCGCCGCTCGGCGTTGACAGCTTCGTAAAACGTTCAAGCTACATCTGCTACACAAAGGACGCGCTGCTTGACGCAGCGGACGATATAATCCTGATTGCAAACCGCGAACAGCTTACCGCTCACGCAAATTCGATTGCCGTGAGAAAAGAGGGAAATTGAGGAAAATTATGAGAAAAGCAGACATTTCCAGAAAAACTAAGGAAACCGTCATTTCCGCGTCGCTTAACTTGGACGGCGGGGAAGTGAAAATCAAAACGGGAATAGGTTTTCTTGACCATATGCTGACTGCGCTTGGGGTTCACGGAGGGTTCGGGCTGACGCTCGCAGCCAAAGGCGACCTTGAGGTTGACGGTCACCACACCGCCGAGGACGTGGGAATTGTCCTCGGAAAAGCGTTTGGCGAGGCACTCGGCGATAAAGGCGGGATTGTGCGCTACGGAAGCGCGTTTATCCCGATGGACGAAGCGCTCGGCTTTTGCGCGGTTGACATAAGCGGAAGACCTTTTCTCGTGTTCAACGCGGAGTTCACAAACGAGAAAATCGGCGAGCTTGACACTTGTCTTATCGAGGAGTTTATGAGAGCGTTTGCGTTTAACGCGGGGATTACGCTTCACTTACGCTGTGAGTACGGCAAAAACGACCACCACAAAGCTGAGGCTCTTTTCAAGGCGCTTGCCTACGCGCTTAAAGCGGCAACGCGTCAAAACTCGGGCGAGATTGTATCGACAAAGGGTGTGCTTTGATGCAAGGGTATAACCTTATTGTTGTTTTCTCGGCTGACGGTGAAAAAATGCTGATGTGTAAGCGCATAAAAGACCCGTACAAAAATCTGAAAAACTTTGTCGGCGGGAAGATTGAGAGCGGCGAAAATGGCATTGACGCTGCTTATCGCGAGCTTTTTGAGGAAACGGGAATAACCCGTGAAGATATCGGGCTTATTCATCTGATGGACTTTTCTTACCCGCTCGACCCTTGCTATGTTGAGGTTTACGCGGGGCAGCTTAAACGTGACGTGCAGATTAAGGGCGAAGAAAACCCGCTTTTCTGGAGCGGACTAGACGGAAACTTTTTTGATATGCGCGAGTATGCGGGCGAGGGAAATATCGGTCACATAATGGAGCACGTCAAGCTGAATTCCGACAAAATATTCCTTACGAAAGGAAAATTTATATGACAGCGATTATCGATTACGGCGCAGGAAACCTTTTCAGCGTGAAAAACGCTCTTGACTATCTGAAGATTGAAAACAAGGTAACGAAAAATGCCGAGGATTTGCGTGCGGCTGACAGACTTATTCTTCCCGGAGTAGGCGCGTTTCCCGACGCTATGAGAATGCTCCGTGAGAGCGGGCTGGTTGATGTTATCAAGGAAGAGGTTCAGAAAAAGCCGCTTTTGGGGATTTGCCTCGGAATGCAAATGCTCTTTGAAAAGGGCTATGAGTTTGAGGAAACGGACGGACTTGGGCTGATAAAGGGCAGCGTGAAGCTGATGACGCCCGAAAATCTGCCTATCCCGCA
>CAMEQX010000222.1 GCA_945933905.1 uncultured Clostridia bacterium | reverse complement strand
CCCACGGGACGCGCGGCAAAGCGGGTTGCCGAGCTTACGGGAGCGCCCGCGCAGACTATTCATAGGCTGCTTGAGGTGGATTTTGCCGCGGGCGGAAACTGCTTCAAGCGAAACGAAGAAAACCCGCTGTCCTGTGATGTGCTGATAATTGACGAGATGTCTATGGTTGACGCGCAGCTTTTCGCTTCACTTTTGAAAGCGGTGAAAACGAGCACGCGGCTGATTATGGTCGGCGACAGCAATCAGCTTCCTTCGGTCGGCGCGGGAAATATTCTGCACGATTTGATTGACAGCAATAGAGTGCCGACAGTCGAGCTTGTCGAGATTTTCCGTCAAGCCGCGCAGAGCCTTATCGTCACAAACGCGCACAAGATTATCAAGGGCGTTTATCCCGAGCTCAACGACAGAAAAAACGACTTTTTCTTTATGCGCTCGGACAGCGAGGAAGCGACGCTTCGGCTGGTCGTTGACCTTTGCGCGAGGCGGCTTCCGAAAAGCTACGGCTATGACGCGCTTGATGATATACAGGTGCTTTGTTTGTCGAGGATAGGAACGCTCGGCACGGGAAATCTCAACAAGGAGCTTCAGCTTGCGCTCAATCCGCCGTCAAAGGACAGACGCGAGTTGAATTTCCTGAACACGCTTTTCCGTGAAGGCGACAAAATTATGCAAACGAAGAACGATTATGACGTTGAATGGCGGCGCGGCGCGGAAAAATCGCACGGCGTGTTCAACGGAGATATCGGGAAAATTTCCGACGCGGACAGGGTGAATTCCCGCTGTACAATCGACTTTGACGGAAGAAAAGCGTTTTACGACGGCGAGATGCTGAAAAAAATCGAGCACGCCTACGCTGTTACAGTTCACAAAAGTCAAGGCAGCGAGTATCCCGCGGTGATAATCCCGCTCCCGAACCGAATGGACAGGCTCTCTTACAGGAATTTGCTCTACACGGCGGTAACGCGCGCCAAGAAAACGCTCATCATAATCGGCACGGAAAACAAGGTTCGCGAGATGGTTGACAATAACCGCAGAACAGAGCGCTGTTCCTGTCTGAAAGAAATGCTAGAGGACTATTTTGATTAAATCTGTAAAGCTTTACGAGTATCTGCGCAAAACCGTTTCGGTTGTCGCGCCAAATCGCTGTCCGTTTTGCAGCGAGGTTATCGAGGCGGAAAAATATTACTGCGAGCGCTGTTTTGAGTACTTGCCATTCGTGGAAAAGGAGCTTTTGCCGCCCGAAAACATTTCGCGGCTGATTGCGTGCTGCTATTACCGTCACCGCGCGCGAAAAGCGGTTTTACAGCTCAAATACGGCTGCCTTGTATATCCCGCGGACGCTTTTGCGCTGATGATATCGGAGAAGCTGGCGGGGATTTCAGCGGACTTGATTGTTCCCATTCCGAGCAGCCGCGCGAGTATCAGAAAACGCGGTTTTGCCACAGCCGAGCTTATCGGGAAAACGGTTTCGCTGAGGACGGGAATTCCGCTTTTGAAGGCTCTCGGCGCAAACCGCGATAAAAAGGAGCAGAAAGGACTAACCGCGAGAAATCGCTTGATAAACGCACAAAGCGCGTTCTTCATAAAGAGCGGCTTCGATTTAAGCGGGAAAACGGTTGTGCTTCTCGATGACGTTTGTACAACGGGCGCAACGCTTTCTGCTGCCGCAAAGCTGCTGCTTGACGCGAGAGCTTCTGAGGTTATCGCAGCGGTTTTCGCGAAAACAATGAGCTGCGGCAATATCGAACTCACGCGAAAAAAGTACAGGCTGCGCGGTTGATTTTTTGATGAATTTGTGTTATAATAAAATGATGATAAAACGAGGATTTGTATGACGATAAAAATTTCCGATGAAGAAACGGCAAAACAGCGCGGATTTGCCGAGAAAGTACGCGAGATAAATCAAAAGCTCGAAGCCCCGCCGACCGCGCACGTTCACACATTCGGCTGTCAGCAAAACGTGAGCGATGGCGAAAAAATCAAGGGTATGCTCGCGGAAATGGGCTATGGGATTGTCGGCGAGCCGGACGGCGCGGACGTGATTATCTTCAACACCTGCGCTGTTCGCGAAAACGCCGAGGACAGAGTTTTCGGCAATCTCGGCGCCCTCAAGCACGAAAAGCGCCGCAACCCGAACGCAATTATCGCGGTTTGCGGATGTATGGTTGAGCAGGAGCATATCACCGAGCGCATCAAAAAGAGCTTCCCGCACGTCAGCTTGGTTTTCGGCACAAACGCGCTTTACACGCTCCCCGAGCTGATTTACGGTCAACTCACCGAGCACGCGCGCATGTTCTCCGTGCCGAAAAGCGACGGAGTAATCGCGGAGGGAATACCGCTTCGGCGCGAGAGCAAAATTCTGGCTTCAATCCCGATTATGTACGGCTGCAACAACTTCTGCAGCTATTGTATCGTGCCGTATGTGAGAGGCAGAGAGCGTTCACGCGAGATGAACGATATCGTGAACGAGGCGAAAACGGCAATCGAAAACGGCGCGAAGGAGCTTTTGCTTCTCGGGCAAAACGTAAATTCCTACGGCAAGGAACACGGCACGAGCTTTTCCGAGCTTCTGCGGCAAATCAACGCGCTCGACGGAGAATTTCGGATTTGCTATATGTCAAGTCACCCGAAGGACGCAACGCGGGAGCTTATCGATACAATCGCCGAGTGCGAGAAGGTGACAAGGCATTTTCATCTGCCCGTGCAGAGCGGCTCTACGAGGGTTTTGCGGGAGATGAACCGAAAATATACGCGCGAGGATTATCTTGAAATCGTGGACTATATCCGCGAGAAAATCCCCGACGCCGCGCTCACTTCGGACATTATCGTGGGTTTTCCCGGAGAAACCCGCGAGGACTTTGAGCAAACGCTTTCGCTTATCGAGAGGGTGCGCTTCGACAGCCTTTACACGTTTATTTACAGTCGGCGAAAAGGCACAAAAGCCGCCGAAATGGACGACCCGATTTCCGAGGAGGAGAAGGGAAAGTGGTTCAGGGAGCTGCTTGACGTTCAGGGCGAAATCGGTATGAATTTGTACGAAAAGTACGTTGGACAGACATTCCGTGTTCTCTGCACGGGAACGGGAAGAACGGGCAGCGGAACGCTCACGGGCAAAACTCCGCAGGACGTTATTGTTGATTTTGACGGCGATGAAGCGCTTATCGGCAGCTTCGTTGACGTTAAGATAGAAAAGGCGCTGAACTGGGCGCTTTTGGGAAAAATTACTGATTAAAGGAGAAAAATTATGACGGTTATCGACGCAGCAAGACAGCTCGGAGCGGTTGTTCAGACCGATTCGCGCTATATCGAGTATGTTAAGGCAAAGGCAGCAAACGACGCTGACGAGTAGCTTCAGAAGCTTATCGGCGATTTCAACCTTATTCGTCAAAATC
This sequence comes from uncultured Clostridia bacterium, assembly GCA_945933905.1. GTDB lineage: Bacteria > Bacillota > Clostridia > Oscillospirales > Ruminococcaceae > CAG-115. The sequence goes on along the minus strand of CAMEQX010000222.1, from coordinate 217 downwards.
TCACGATGGAAACAAACAAGGAGCCCGAAGAGGCTAACGGCGAGAAAATCAAGGAGCTGAATGTGAAAATGCAGGCGGCTTATGAGAAGATTATGGCGAACGAGAATATGGCTATGTTCACCGTGGCAAAACAGGGAATGGATAAGCTGATGAGCGAAATCAACACGATTTTGACCTATTCCGTTGAGGGAATGGACCCCGCGACTTGCCCGAGCGA
>CAMEQX010000221.1 GCA_945933905.1 uncultured Clostridia bacterium | reverse complement strand
AAAGTGAATATCCGCGACAACAGGAACATTTACGGCATTTTTCAGCGCTTCAATAAGCGGAGCGTTCTCGATTTTCGGGACAGCCGCGCGGATTATCTCGCAGCCCGCTTTTTCCAGCTCAACCGCTTGTTTTACGCTGTTTTCGATATCGTCGGCGGGAATGTTCAGCATCGACTGAATATAGATTTTTTCGCTGCCGAGAGTGCAGTTTCCGACTTTAACCTTTTTCAATCAAATCACCTCATAGCAAGCTTTGAAATATCATTAAACGAAATCACAATAATCAAAAGCAGCAAAAGCGCCATTCCAATAAAGTGAATCATACCTTCAACCTGCGGTTTCACGGGCTTTCTGCGGAAAAGCTCGATTATCAGGAAAATCAGCCGCGCACCGTCAAGTCCGGGAACGGGAAGAAGGTTGAAAATGCCGACATTGATGGACAACAGCGCCATTACGCTCATAAAATCCGAGAATGTGTAGGTTTTCACTGCCTCGGTTATTACCGAGCCTACGCCGATAGGTCCCGAGAGGTCGTTTATGCCGTATTTGCCTTTTATCAGGTCAAAAACCGTAAGCAAAATCACACGCGCCGTTGAACAGCTTTCGCGAAAAGCCTCGGTTACCACATTCCCGAAATTCTTCTCCAGCCGATAAACCAAAAAGTCAAAGTAAACGCCGCTCGAGCCGTCCTCTCGAGGAATTGTCATAAATTCAACATCTTTCAAGACAACGGTTTCACCGTTTCTTTTAACCGTGATATCATAAACCAGATTTCCCGCTTGGTTTTTGCGGTCGCTTGACGTGAGCTTGTAGGTTATATCGGACGCCGAGAAAACCGGCAAGCCCTCAACACTTATAATCTCGTCGTTTACCATAAGCTGCGAACTGCTCACGCTTTGGTTTCTGAATTCACTGATTGTTGTAGAAGCAATCGCGTTTGACGTGCAAAGCGAAATCAAAACAACGATATACCCCAAAATCAAATTCATCAGCGGTCCGCAAGCAAGAACTATCATTCTTTTCCAAACGGGTTTTCGGTTGAATGCGCGCGGGTTCGGCTCCTGAGCCTCGCCCGTTTCCTCGTCAAACTCCTCGACATCCGTTTCAAACGCGCAAAATCCACCCACGGGAAATGCGCGGACAACATACTCCGTTTCCTTGCCCTTTTTCCTGAAAAGCGCAGGTCCCATTCCAAACGCAAATTCTTTTACATAAATTCCGCAAGCCTTAGCCGCCAAGAAATGCCCCAGCTCGTGTACAAGTATGATGAACAGAAAAACCAAAATTGCAACAAAAATCGGTATTATGTTCATAAAAACATCTTTTGCAAAAAAGTAAAGCAAGACTAAAGTTCCCGCGATGATAAACAAGACTGAAAGTGAAATTATTCGTTTTAAAGCTGTTGACATATTTCCTCCATTAAAAACACGAAAGAACGTATTCCTCCGCAATAATCCGCGTGTTCAGGATATCCGAGAGCACGGGATTTTGTATGTATTTCACATCGGAAAGCGCAGCGTTTACAAGCTCGCCGATTTGCAGAAAACCGATTTTGTCTTCAAGGAAAAGCGAAACCGCAGCTTCATTTGCGCAGTTTATTATGCAAGGCGCGTTTCCGCCCATTTCAATAGCTTTTTTCGCTGCCGAAAGACAGGTGAAAACGCTCTCGTCGGGCTGTTCAAAGGTGAGCGTACCGATTTCCGTGAGCGAGAGCTTTTTCGCGGGACAAGCAAGCCGCTTCGGTGCCGTCAGCGCAAACTGAATGGGAATACGCATATCCGCGCTTCCGAGCTGACCGATAATAGCGCCGTCCTCAAATTCAACCGCGGAGTGAAGAATGCTCTGCCGATGAACCGTAATCTCAACCTGCTTCGGCGCAACGCCAAACAAGTGAACCGCCTCGATAAGCTCCAGACCTTTGTTCATCATAGTTGCGCTGTCAATCGTCACTTTTTCGCCCATATTCCAGTTCGGGTGATTGAGCGCCTGTTCCTTTGTGATATTTTCAAGCTCCGCGCGCGTTTTCCCGAAAAACGGCCCGCCCGAAGCAGTTAAAATTATCTTGGAAATCTTGTTTTCTCCCGCACCCAAAAGGCACTGATAAATCGCAGAATGTTCGCTGTCAATCGGCGTGATTTCTACGTTTTTTTCGAGAGCCGCGTTCATCACAAGCTCTCCGCCCGCAACCAGCGTTTCCTTATTTGCAAGAGCTATGTTGTTCCCGACGCTGATTGCCGCAAGTGTCGGCAGAAGTCCCGCCATTCCCACAACCGCGTTTACCACTTTATCGCAAGGCAATGCCGCAAGTTCACACAAACCGTCGCTTCCCGCGAGAATTTTTATGTTCGTGTCGGCAAGGCGGCTCTTGATTTCATCAAAATTGTCTTCATCGGAAACCGCGACATATTCGGGCAAAAACTCGCGCGCCTGCTTTTCGAGAAGGTCGAGATTATGCCGCGCGGACAAAGCCTTTATTCTGATATTATGCGCACGGCAGACGTCTGATGTCTGCGTACCTATTGAGCCTGTTGAGCCTAACAGCACAATTTCCATAAAGCGTTCTCCTTTGAAAATCTTCCAGGGAGAAAACGCTTGTTTACTCCCCTTTGCACAGAAATTCTATTACATTAACGGCGAAACAAAGCTGTAAATGACGTAAATGAACGGCGCTACAAACAAAACGCTGTCGAAACGGTCGAGAATTCCGCCGTGACCGGGCATTACATTTCCGAAATCCTTTACGTCATACTGCCTTTTTATGACAGACATCGACAAATCACCGAGCACTCCCGCAACGCTTGCAACCATTCCTACGGGAATAATCAGCGCGTAGTTCATCTTGTACATCTCGGGACTTGGCAAAAGCAGATTATAAACAAGGCACTGAATTGTGACAACAATTCCAACCGTTACAATTCCCCCGATAAATCCCTCAACCGTCTTTTTCGGGCTGATATCGGGGCAAAGCTTGTGTTTTCCCATAAATGTTCCAACGAAATAAGCGCCCGAGTCGCCCAGCCACGCGCAAAACAGCAGATATACAATCATAAATACGCCCGGGAAATAGCCTCCCTCGGCATACCACGACAGATTTCTCACGAAAATTATACAGCTTAGCGAAATCGGTATCGCAAGCGCCGAGCCGCCGCACGCCGCCACTTCCACGAACTTTATCGTTTTGTGCTGCGCAAGCAAAATCAGCAGCATTACCATTATAAACACAAGACAAGCCATTACCCAGAATTGTTTAAACACAGGGAATGTCAAAAGTGACGGCACGCCCAGTGAAAAAAACACGCAAAAACAAGTGAGAAATTTATGGTTGTGGCACTTTATCGCACGGATAAGCTCAAATGTTCCAATCGCGCTGAAAAGTGATATCAAGACCAGATAAACTATCAGATTGTCTATAATTAGCGCGGAAATGCCGATAACCATCGCAACCAGCGCTGAAAGTATTCGTTTAAGCATAACCAGCCTTTCCGGTCATATACGTCAAATTCCGCCGAATCTGCGGTTTCTTCCCGCATATTCCGCGATAGCATACTCCAAATCTTTTTTTGTAAAATCGGGCCAGAGCACGTCCATAAAAACAAACTCTGCATAAGCAGC
>CAMEQX010000220.1 GCA_945933905.1 uncultured Clostridia bacterium | reverse complement strand
TTTGTAAGCGTTATAGATGTACTCGGAAGCGTAGTGGTTCTTGATAACCTTATCCTCAACCACGCCCATTCCGGTTTCTTCCACAGCCATTTTTGCGAGCGGAATTCTCATTTTATCCGCGGCAACGGCTGCTGCCAGAAAGATTTTGTCAACCTGCTCCTGAGTGTACTCGGCAAACTTTTTCTGCGCTTCTCTTACGCGCGCAAATGCTTGCTCGAGCTTCTCCACGCTGTCAACGATGTCATAAGTTTTGTTCTTCACGTTACTTTACCTCCAAATTTATTTTTGTTGATTTAGATGAGCCAGTGATAATGCCAGATTTTCCTGCCTTAACGCCACGCCCTTCGGCACCTTCAGGTTAATCGGCGCGAAGCTCCAAACGGCAGTGATACCGTTTTTCACCATCAAATCGCAGACCTCCTGAGCGGCTTCCTTCGGAACGGTGATGATACCGATTTTAATGCCGTTTTCTTGGCAAAAGTCCCGCATTTTTTCCAGCGGATAAATCGGTTTTCCCGCCTCTGAGGTTCCCGCAGCGTCGTCGCGGTCGAAAGCGGCGGCGATTTCCAGACCGTAGTCCGAAAAGCCCTCGTAGTCGAGAAGAGCCCGACCGAGCTTTCCAGCGCCCGCGAGAATTGCCCGACAGCGATTTTTCTGTCCCAGACAAATCTCAAGCCGTTCGATGAGCGCCTTGGTTTCATAGCCGATTTTAGGGCGTCCTTTTCCGCTTGCGGCAGCCAAGTCCTTGCGCACCTGAACCTCGCCCAAACCAAGCTCCTCGGCGATTTTTGTCGCGGAGATTGTTTCGGATTTAACCTCTTTCAGATATCTCAGATACACGGGAAGTCTGCCGAGAGCGGCTCTTGATACCTCGTTCATTTCGCCTCCTCCTTCTTTAATTCAATTATATCATACACTATTCGATAAAGCAATTACTTTTTTGATATATCGGTATTATTTGTATCGATATACCCTATATTTATCTGCAATAAAAAGCTCCCGCTGTCCGAAAAACAGCGGGAAAAGCGTGTATTGAGAAAAATTTTATTCACCCATAGCCTTTTTCAAATCGTCCTCGGGGTGTGTTCCGACGGGAATGATGTTGAATTTTTCAACAAGTGTATCGAGAACGTTTTTCGAGAGAAACGCGGGAAGAGTTGGACCGAGGCGGATGTTCTTGATACCGAGGTAAAGCAGGGTAATGAGAATGCAGACGGCTTTCTGCTCGTACCACGACAGGACAAGCGTGAGGGGAAGCTCGTTCACGGAGCAGCTGAAAGCGTCCGCGAGAGCGAGGGCGATTTTGATTGCGCTGTAAGCGTCGTTGCACTGACCGCAGTCGAGAATACGCGGAATACCTTCGATTTCGCCGAGGTCGAGGTCGTTGAGCCTGAATTTACCGCAGGCGAGCGTGAGGATAAGCGTATCGGGCGGCGTCATTTTCGCGAAATCCGTGTAATAGCTTCTGCTTGGAGAAGCGCCGTCACAGCCGCCGATAAGGAAGAAATGCCTGATTTTACCGGCTTTTACCAGTTCGATAATCTTCTCGGCGTGGGAGAGCACGGCGTTATGCGCAAAACCCGTGGTAACCGTGTGACCGCCGTTCATACCGGTCATTTCTCTGTCCTCGGGGTAACCGCCGCAGTCGAGCGCCTTGTTTATCACGGGCGTGAAATCCTTGTCCTCGCCGATGTGAACCAAATCGGGATAAGAAACGATTGAGGTTGTGAAAACCCTGTCGGCGTAGCTCTCGCGAAGGGGCATAATGCAGTTTGTGGTGAACAGCACGGGCGCGGGGATATTGTGGAATTCCGATTGTTGATTTTGCCAGCCCGTGCCGAAGTTGCCCTTCAGATGCGGATATTTTTTCAGTTCCGGATAAGCGTGCGCGGGGAGCATTTCGCTGTGCGTGTAGATGTTAATTCCTCTGTCCTTGGTTTGTTCGAGGAGCAGCTTCATATCGTGCAAATCGTGCCCGCTTACGACGATGAACGGGCCTTTTTCGATGGTAAGCGGCACTTGCGTGGGAACGGGATTTCCGAAAGCCTCGGTGTTGGCGCTGTCGAGCATTGCCATACACTTGAAGTTGACCTCGCCCGTTTTCATCACAAGCGCGAACAGCTCGTCGGGAGTTTTCTCGCTGCCGACCGCCCGCAAAGCCTCATAGAAAAACGCGTTTACATCATCGTCATACTTTCCGAGCGCGTGGGAGTGGTAGGCGTATGCCGCCATACCCTTGATGCCGAAGAGAATGAGTGATTTAAGCGAGCGCACGTCCTCGTGAGCTTCCCAGAATTGCTTTATATCGTAGTCCTCGAATTTCTGTGAATTTATTCTGCCCTTTTCCTTTTCAACCTCTGTTTTGATTTTCTTGATGGAAACATCATCGAAATTGACGTTGGTAAGGGTTGTGAACAGTCCTTTCATCACAAGAATATCGGTATCACGCGTGGGATTTCCGTTTTCGGCGGCGCGCGCAAGCCCTATGAGCGCCCCGACAAGCTCATCCTGATAATTCGCGGTATCGGCTTTTTTTCCGCACACGCCGACTTTGTTTTCGCAGGAGTGATTGTGAGCGGTTTGCTGGCATTGAAAGCAAAACATTTCGTTCATTGAAAAAGTCCTTTCCTTTGGCAATTTGTACGATTTTTGCGTACTTTATGAAATTATATTCTCCCGATACACGCGGATTATTCGGAGATTTAGGTTCATTTGTATATCAAATAAGAACAAAATGTTCATATAAAATTCGTGAAAATTGCCTAGTGATTTTTTTGGTGAAATGGGTTATAATATATTCACAAGAAATAGTTGAGTGAACAAAGTTGGTGAAAAATATGAGCGTATATATTTGTATAGATTTGAAGTCGTTTTATGCGTCGGTTGAGTGCGTGGAGCGAGGGCTGGACCCGCTTAAAACGAACCTTGTGGTAGCAGACGAAAGCCGCACGGAAAAGACGATATGCCTTGCGGTATCGCCGCCGCTGAAGGCGTATGGGATTTCGGGCAGAGCGCGGCTTTTCGAGGTTGTGCAGAAGGTGCGCGAGGTGAACCAAACGCGCCGCCGCTACACGCCCGGAAAGATGTTTTCGGGGAAGTCGGTCTTTGACGAGGAACTGAAGCAAAACAAAAATCTCGCGGTTGATTATGTCGTGGCGCCGCCGCGAATGGCTTATTATATAGAGTACAGCGCGAAAATCTACGAAATTTATCTGAAATACATCTCGGCTGAGGATATCCACGTTTATTCGATTGACGAGGTGTTCATAGACGCGACAAATTACCTCAAAACCTACCGTAAAACCGCGCGGGAGCTTGCTTTGACGATAATCCGCGACGTGCTGAAAACAACGGGAATTACGGCGACGGCGGGAGTGGGCGAGAATATGTATTTGGCGAAGGTCGCGATGGATATTGTCGCGAAGAAAATGCCCGCGGATAAAGACGGAGCGCGGATTGCCGAGCTTGACGAGATGGGCTATCGAAAGCAGCTCTGGGAGCACGAGCCGATTACGGATTTTTGGAGAATAGGCGGCGGCTACGCGAAAAAGCTTGCCGAAAACGGAATGTTCACGATGGGCGATGTGGCGCGGTGTTCGCTGAAAAATCAAGCGCTGCTGTACAGGC
>CAMEQX010000219.1 GCA_945933905.1 uncultured Clostridia bacterium | reverse complement strand
GCCGCAGCTTGCCCGCAACGCGCCCGCAGACGAAGCTCCCCGCCGCCAACGCAACCACAGCAGCCGCGCCCGAAGCAGTTGCCGCGGTGTCCGTTATCGTGAGCGCGCCCGCAGCGAGTGCCGCAAAAATCAAAGCCGCGCCGTATCCCGCCGCAACTCCCGCCGCAAAAGGCGCAAGCGGCGAGCGGCGCTTTTTCTTGCGCATAAAATCACCCCGCACAGAATTTCTTGCTACATTCTATGCGGGGTTTGTACAAAATATTTTCGCGAATTTTCCTCGCTTAATCGAGCTATTTCTCGCCGAATATTCCGCAGTAATTCAAGCAAAATTTCTGCGATTTTGTCAAAAATTTTCAGCAAAATCCATACATCACGCGCCTGAAAAAGTTGCGAAATTTCCTCGTCAAATCACGTCTATTTTCGTGAAAAATCTCGCGAAAAATTAATCAAATTCTCTGCGTTTTTACCGCAAAATACCCGAAAAAATCCGCAAAACTTCCTCACAAAATCGCGCTATTCTTCGCCGAAAATCTTGCAAAAAAATCTCGCAAAAACTCAATTAAATCCTCCGCTTTTCCGCCAAAAATTTCCCCCAAAACGAAAGGAAATCCGTCTGTTTCAATCCCCCGTGAAGCCGCTATTTTACTTCATTTACGAGCTCTTTCCCGCTCAGATAGTCGTCGAGATTTTTGAGCGTTACCTCGGCGATATTCGCGAGCGCTTCCTCGGTCAAAAAGGCTTGGTGCGAGGTGACAATTACGTTCGGGCGCGACACAAGCAGCGAGATTATTTCGTCGGTGACGATTTTGTCGGAGTTGTCCTCGAAAAACAGCCCGCTCTCCTCCTCGTAAACGTCAAGCGCCGCGCCGCCTATCCGCTTTTCGTTCAGCGCCGTGAGCAGCGCCTCGCTGTCGATAAGATGACCGCGCGAGGTGTTGACGATAAGCGCGTTCTTTTTCATCAGCCGCAGCGCCGCTTCATCGATTATATAACGCGTCTGCTCGGTGAGCGGGCAATGCAGCGAAATGATGTCCGAGTTCCTGAAAAGCTCCTCTTTGGAAACGTAGTTTATGCCGCTGTTTTCGGCGGGGTAGAGGTCGTAGGCGATTACGTTCATTCCAAATCCGCGGCAGATGTCGATGAACACGCGCCCGATTTTCCCCGTGCCGATAATCCCCGCCGTTTTCCCGTGCAAATCAAAGCCCGTCAGCCCGTTTAGGCTGAAATTAAAGTCGCGCGTTCTGATATAGGCACGCGGGATTTTCCTGTTCAGCGCGAGGATAAGCCCCATTGTGTGCTCGGCGACAGCATAAGGCGAATACGCGGGCACACGCAGAATTTTCAGCTTGCCCTTTGCGGCGGCAAGGTCAACGTTGTTATAGCCCGCGCAGCGCATCAGAATTACCTCCACGCCTTCCTTCGCGAGAATTTCAATCGTTTTCGCGTTCACCACGTCGTTTACAAACGCGCACACCGCCTTGCACCCCTCCGCAAGCTTTGCGTTTTCGGGGCGAAGCCGTCCCACATAATAGTCAATCTCGTAATTTTTGTTGTACTTGTCGAACCATTCTTTATCATAAGGCTTTGCGTCATAAAAAGCGATTTTTTCCATAAATATTCTCCTTCGATTAGTTTGCAATCTGTATCATTTGCCGAATTACGTCAAAATATGCTTGACAAAAACGCAAAATGTCATTATAATAGATTTGGAGTGATTTTATGGAAGAAAAGTCAACGCGGCTGAAAAAAGCCGTTTTATTTATTGTTTTATCGGCGCTTGCGTTTGCGTTTATGAACCTTTTTGTGAGGCTTTCGGGGGACGTTCCGATTATTCAGAAAACGTTTTTCCGCAACCTTTTCGCCGTGTTTGTCGCGACAATCACGATGATTAAGCACAAGCACTCGTTTTTGCCGAAAAAAACCGAGGTGTTTGACCTGTTGATGAGGTCGGGTTTCGGGTATCTCGGCGTGTGCTGCAACTTTTTCGCTTTGACTAATCTGAACGCTGCGGACGCGTCTATGCTGAACAAAATGTCGCCGTTTTTCGCGATTGTTTTCTCGGGGATTATCCTCAAGGAGCGCGCGAACAAAATTCAGTGGCTTATCGTGCTGATTGCGTTTGCGGGAGCGCTTTTCGTGCTGAAACCGACGCTCTCAAACGTGCAGATTTTGCCGTCTGTCGCGGGCTTTGTCGGGGGAGCGTGCGCGGGACTTGCTTATGCGTTTGTCCGCAGAGCCTCGTCGAAGGGCGTGCCGGGGTATTTTATCGTGTTCTTTTTCTCGGCGTTTTCCACGCTTTGCGCACTGCCGTTTGTGATTTTCGACTATCACCCGATGGAACTCTCGCAGCTTTTGTGCCTGCTCGGAGCGGGCTGCGCGGCGGCTTGCGGACAGTACGCGATAACCGCAGCCTATTCTCACGCGGCGGCGAAGGAGGTTTCGGTTTACGACTATTCCTCGATAATTTTCACGGCAATTCTCGGCTTCTTCTTTATGGGCGAAATCCCCGATTTGTACAGCTTTATCGGCTTTTTCATCATTATCGCCGCAGCTGTCGCGATGTTTTTGTACAACAACCGAAAGGTGCCCGAAAAAGAGGACAAATAAACAAAAACCGGAGCGAAAAACTCCGGTTTTTATGTATTGATTTGACGAAAAATTACTTGTCCTCAACCTCGACAATCTTCGCGTCAACAACATTCTTCTTGATGCTTTCGATGCCGTTCTTGCAGCCCGCCTTTGCCTTATAGCCCTCGCCGGTTGCGATAATCTGACCGTTCTTTGCCTTCAGTCTGAAACGGAACTCGCCCTTCTTGTCCGCATAAAGCTCGAACTTCGGGCTCTTTTCGGTTGCAAAGCCCTCAACGGTCTGGTCCTCGACAGCAGCCTCGGGAGCGTTTGTGATAACGCTGTTTATGCCATTTTTGCAAGCATCGAGAGAGTTGTAGGTTTCGCTTGTTGCGATAACCTCACCGTTTCCTGCCTTGAGGTTGAACATAAATCCATCGTTCTTGGTCTTCTTGATTTCAAACTTGCCCATAATTTTCCGTCCTTTCAAAAGTCGAATTTTAGGATAAACCTATATTTTTATTTTAGCATTATTTTTCACCATTGTCAAGCATTTTACGAAAAATTTTCACATTTTACAATTCGGTTTGTGCTTTTTGGACAATTTTTCGGTGAACAAAAATTTCTGCCGTGGGGTTGGCTTTGGCAATTCACCGTGAAAAAATGCTTGACAAAAGCGGTGAATTGTGGTATAATATACCTTGTTATAAAACGCTGATGTGGCGAAATCGGCAGACGCAAGGGACTTAAAATCCCTCGGTGGCAACACCATACCGGTTCAAGTCCGGTCATCAGCACCAAAAGTCGGGCTTTTCAAGCCCGACTTTTTCAGCGTTTTCCCTGCCAAAATTTTCCGAGGGAAAATTTTGGCAGGAAAAGCCGCGGGTTGTGCGTGAAGATAACTTTGATATTGCCCGTTTTCGCCCGAAACCGACTTTGCTGCAGAGATGTTATAATTGGGGCTCATAAATCAAACCGCCGCAGATGTTGATTCTGCGGCGGTTGTTTGACTTGATTGACTTGATTGACTTGAAGAATTTTCTTCGCTTGACGAGGTTTCTTCG
>CAMEQX010000218.1 GCA_945933905.1 uncultured Clostridia bacterium | reverse complement strand
TATGCCGTCGGTAAATCTGCCCTCGGACGCGCTTTGCAAGGGTTATCTCAGCAAAAACGCCTACACCGTGAACGAGGTGCGCGCGCTCTCCGAGATAAAACGCCTGCGTGAGCCGCCTGAGGAATGGTTCTCCGAGCCGATTTACGATGAATACGGCACGCTCGTTTCCGTGAAAATCTGCGGTCAGAAAATCACCGGCGAGTTCATCAAAAACACGCTCGGTCTGCGCAGCGCAGCAATCGAAATCGGCTTCGAGGACGACTGCTTCGTGTTTGTCTGCAAGGGCTGGGGAAACAACACGGGAATGAGCCTTGCCGCCGCCGATACAATGTCCCGTGACGGAAAAACCGCCGATGAAATTCTCTCATTATTCTATACGGCTGAACTCAATTCCCCGAAATAAGCAAAACTGCTCCCGTGTTTCAGGGAGCAGCTTTTTTCAATGAAAAATCATTTTGCTTATTTCATAAGAGCCGAAAGTCTGTTGTTGATTTCAACAAGGAATGTTTCTGTATCGACAACACGCTTGTTTTCAAGCTTCGACATAGCTGCAAGGTTCTTGTCCATAACGCCCTCTTCCATTGTCTGAACAGACGCCTTTTCAAGCTTGTCCGCATAGTCGCAAAGCTCGGGAATGTTGTCAAGCTCTCCGCGCTTTCTCAGCGCACCGCTCCACGCGAAAATCGTCGCGATGGGATTTGTTGATGTCTTCTCGCCTTTGAGATAGTTGTAATAGTGACGCGTAACCGTGCCGTGAGCCGCCTCGTACTCGTACTTTCCGTCGGGTGAAACGAGAACCGAAGTCATAAGTCCGAGCGAACCGAACGCGGTCGCCAGCATATCGCTCATTACATCGCCGTCATAGTTCTTGCAAGCCCAGATGAAGCCGCCCTCGGAGCGTACAACTCTCGCGACAACGTCGTCGATGAGAGTGTAGAAATATTCAATTCCCGCCGCCTCAAACTTCGCTTTGTACTCGTTTTCGTAAATCTCCGCGAAAATGTCCTTGAAGCGATGGTCGTAGGTCTTGGAAATCGTGTCCTTTGAAGCGAACCAAAGCGTTTCCTTAGCGTCAAGCGCGTAGTTAAAGCACGCTCTCGCAAAACTTGCAATCGAATTGTCAAGGTTGTGAACACCCTGTACAACACCGTCGGAATTCTTGAAATCGTGGATAAGAGCGCGGGTTTCCTTGCCGTCCTTATCCGTTACCACGATTTCAGCCTTGCTTCCCTGCGCAACCTTCAGCTCGGTGTTTTTGTAAATGTCACCGTAAGCGTGACGCGCAATGGTAATCGGCTTTGTCCAAGTGGGAATGTACGGCGTGATTCCCTTAACCAAAATCGGCTTTCTGAACACCGTTCCGTCCAAAATCGCACGAATTGTGCCGTTCGGAGATTTCCACATCTCCTTGAGCTTGTACTCCTCAACGCGCTGCGCATTCGGAGTAATTGTCGCGCATTTTACCGCAACACCGTACTTTTTCGTGGCATTCGCGCTGTCGATTGTCACCTGGTCGTCGGTTTCGTTTCGGTGAACAAGACCGAGGTCGTAGTAATCGGTCTTGAGGTCGATGTACGGGTTGATGAGAATATCCTTAATCATCTTCCAGATAATTCTCGTCATCTCGTCGCCGTCCATCTCGACAAGCGGTGTGGTCATCTGAATTTTTGCCATAGTTGTTCTCCTCTCACTTTTTCTTTATTTTAGACGAGCTTGTGATATACCAGTTTATGTTGTTTCCGCAGCCGATTGCGCCCTCCGAGGGCAAAAACTTGCTTCCTACAAAAAGTCCCGCGAAAAACGCAGCGCAAGCTATTCCAAAAACCGCAGCTTTATTCATAATTCAACCTTAACCTTTCGTGTAGTTCAGCAAACCGCCCGCAAGCATCATTCCCTTGCCGCGCTCGGACAGCTCGCACTTAACCTCGTAGCTCTCGCCCTTGGTCTTGTTCTCGACAACAATTTTGCCGTCATTTGCGACAATTTCGCGGATATTTGCAATCAACAGCTTGTCGCCCTGCTCGATTTTGTCGTAATCCGCTTCGTTGACGAATTCAAGCGGGAGAATTCCGTTGTTGATGAGGTTCTGTCGGTGAATTCTCGCGAAGCTCTTGCAGATTATCGCCTTAACGCCGAGGTACAACGGAGCAAGCGCCGCGTGCTCTCTTGACGAGCCCTGACCGTAGTTCGTGCCGCCGACGATAATCGACGTGCCCGCTTCCTTTGCGCGCTTCGGGAAGGTTTCATCGCAAACCGTGAAGCAGTACTCCGAAATCGCGGGGATATTTGAACGCAGCGGGAGGATTTTCGCGCCCGCAGGCATAATGTGGTCGGTGGTGATATTGTCGCCGACTTTGAGCGTAACCGCGCTCTCGATGTTCTCGGAAAGCGGCTTGTTTACGGGGAACGGCTTGATGTTCGGACCGCGCAGAATTTCAACACTCGGCGCTTCCTCAACCGTTGCCGGAGCAACAACCATATTATCGTTGATGAGGAACTTCTCGGGCATCACATAAGGAGGCATCTCGCCGACTGTTCTCGGGTCGGTGAACACGCCCGTTACTGCGGAAATAGCCGCGGTTTCGGGAGAAACGAGGTAAATCTCTGCGTCCTTTGTGCCGCTTCTGCCGAGGAAGTTTCGGTTGAACGTGCGAAGCGAAACGCCCTTTGAGTTCGGGGACTGTCCCATTCCAATACAAGGTCCGCAAGCGCTTTCGAGAATTCTCGCGCCCGCTTCAATGAGGATTGCAAGAGTGCCCTCGGCGGCAATCTGGTTGAACACCTGCTTCGAGCCGGGTGCAATCGCGAGAGAAACGTCCGGGTGAACGGTCTTGCCCTTCAAGATGTGCGCAACCTTACGCATATCCTGAAGCGAGGAGTTTGTGCAGGAGCCTATGCAAACCTGGTCAATCTTCATTCCCGCGAGTTCTTCAACGCTCTTGATGTTATCGGGAGAGTGCGGGCAAGCTGCAAGCGGCTTGAGCTGCGACAAATCAATGTCAACTTCTTCATCATAAACAGCGTCCGCGTCTGCGGAAAGTTCAACGTAATCCTCCGCTCTGCCCTGAGCTTTCAGGAACTCGAGCGTGGTTTCATCGGACGGGAAAATCGAGGTTGTAGCACCAAGCTCCGCGCCCATATTCGTGATTGTAGCGCGCTCGGGCACGGACAGATACTTCACGCCCTCGCCGCAATATTCCATAACCTTGCCGACGCCGCCCTTAACGGACAAAATCTCCAGCACCTTCAAAATAACGTCCTTCGCGGAAACCCAGTCGTTGAGCTTGCCGGTGAGGTTGATTTTGACAACCTTGGGCATTGTTATGTAATAAGCGCCGCCGCCCATTGCCACGGCAACGTCAAGTCCGCCCGCGCCCATCGCAAGCATACCGATACCGCCGCCCGTGGGGGTGTGGCTGTCGGAGCCGATTAAGGTCTTGCCGGGCTTGCCGAAGCGCTCGAGGTGAACCTGATGACAAATGCCGTTTCCGGGACGTGAAAACTGAAGGCCGTATTTTTTTGCCATAGACTGAATGAATCTGTGGTCATCAGCGTTTTCAAAACCGGACTGAAGAGTATTGTGGTCAATATATGCTACTGAGAGTTCAGTACGCACGCGGGGAACTCCCATGGTTTCAAA
>CAMEQX010000217.1 GCA_945933905.1 uncultured Clostridia bacterium | reverse complement strand
ATGCTACCTCTTCCGCGCCAAAAATGCGCAGAAGAACGCCGCGTGGCTCCTTTTGACGCTCGGCGCGGTGGTGTTTCTGCGCTATCTGGCGCTGAACAACCACTCCTATCTGCACGAATTCTTCACCTACCGCGCGCTTGCCTCGAGTATTCTGGCGGTTTTTGCGGGGGTGTGGTTCACGCTGGAATTTCGTCCGAAAAAGAAAAAATCCCTCGGAAAAGGAGGGAAAAAGCGTGAGTGAAATTGAGCTGACGATACTTATGCCGTGCTTGAACGAGGAGCAAACCGTCGCTCAGTGCGTTCGGCTGGCGCGGCAGTTTCTTGAAGGAAGCGGCGTTTCGGGAGAAGTTCTGATTGCCGACAACGGAAGCACGGACAACTCCGCTTCGCTTGCCAAAGAAGCGGGAGCGCGCGTTGTGGATATCGCAGAGCGCGGCTACGGAAACGCGCTTATCGGCGGTATAAACGCGGCTCACGGGAAGTACATAATTATGGGCGACTGCGATATGAGCTATGATTTTCTGCACCTTGACGGCTTTGTCGAGAAGCTCCGCGAGGGGTATCCGCTGGTTATGGGCTGCCGCTTGGACAATATCGCAAAGGGCGCGATGCCGTTTTCGCATAGATATATCGGCGTGCCGGTGCTGTCGTTTTTGGGGAGAATTCGCTTTCACACAAAGGTGAGGGATTTTCACTGCGGCTTGCGCGGCTTTGACAGCGAAAAGGCGCGTGCGCTGGGGCTTTGCTGCGGCGGAATGGAATTCGCGACCGATATTATCGGCAAGTTCGCGCTCTCGGGAGCAAAAATCGCGGAAATCCCCGTTACCCTCAGCCCCGACGGACGCAGCGGAAAGCCGCATCTTCGGACAATCCGAGACGGTCTGCGGCATATCCGCTACATTTTCTTCGACAGCAGAAAAAAGTGCAAATAAACGAGAAAACCGCTTAATCATCACGATTAGGCGGTTTTGTTTTTCAGCTTTCGGTTTCGGTTAAATCGTCGGTGTTTTCCGAATTTTCATCGGTTTTGTTCGGGTTGTCGATTGTGATAATAAAGCCCTCGGCGAATTTGTACTTATCGCGGCGGTGAATGTACAAAAAGCCCGCCGCCGAGAAAACCGCCGCTCCCAGCATATTTACGGCGAGGTCCTTCATCGTGTCGGTTATTCCTACGTCAAGATAGCCGCCCTCAATCGTGCAAAGCTCGTTTCCGTCCTTGTCGTAAAGAACGGTGTGGTCGATGTTTTTCACCACAACTTCCTTGTTTTCGCCGCTCGGGTTCAGCATAACGGACGCTACCGTTGTGACAATTCTGTCCTTTTGCATATCCTTGTGGAACATTTTGTCGCCGCTGAATTCGAAAAATTCCCACAGAATTCCCACGGTCATCGAAAAGCAAAACGATATCAGCGCGACAAAAAGCGGCGTCATCTGAATTCGCTTGGAATGCGTGTTGAGCAAATCAATCAGCCCGAAGCCCACGCTTGCCGCAAGAAAGCCGGTTGTCGTGTGGAGAATGCTGTCCCAAATCGGAATTTTGTTGTAGAAATTCGCGATTTCTCCGAGAATTTCCGCCGCGAACACAAACACAATCACCGAGATTTCCAGCACGTTCGGGAGCGTTATCCCGATTTTCGATTTGAGGAACACGGGAATGTACATCAGCGCAACCGACAGCACGCAAAGCGCAACGTTCTGCCAGTTTTCAAGGAAAATCTGCCTTATCATCACCAGCAGAACCGCGCCCACGCACACATTCAGCACGATTGCGCAGCTTTTCTTCGAGGAATGATAGTTTTCTTTGAGTTGGTCTATGTATTTCATTTTTTCTCTGCCTTTCAGATATAGTCAAGCGCCGCAAAAAACATCTCGTACAGGTCGTCCCAGCCGTCGGGCGCTTCCACTCCCCCGCCGTTAACCGAGCGCAGCATCGCCGCGCAGGACGTTTCGCCCTCGTCAATAAGCTCGGCGGCGGTTATCGGGAAGCCCTCTGCCGTTGACAGCTCGCAGAGCGCGTTTACGGGATTTCGGTCGGCTCGCGTCGCGTAAATCCGTTCCTTGAGCAGCTTGTCGTTTTTCGCCTTTTCAAGAAGCAAAGTCAGACTGTCGTTCATCAAAATTCCCCCTTATTTTAGGATATAAACTAATTATAGCACAACCATCTCTTTTTTTCAACCACTTTTTTCTGCTCTTGAAAACAGCCGAAAATTGTGCTATAATAAATCGAGAATTTTTCCAAAAAACGCAACCTTTTTCTGTTTTATTTCGTTCAAATTACGGATAGCCAAAGAAAGCGAGGGATTTTCAGCTTGAAAATGAACAAGGCAGAGCGGCTGTCGGCGGAGGAGCTTGTTTCACGATACGCGAAAACGGTTTATAAAATCGCTGTGGCGAGGCTTGGAAATATCGCGGACGCCGAGGATATCACGCAGAATGTTCTGATTAAATACATAAACGCTAACAAAACCTTTGAGGACGAGGACCACCGCAGAAAGTGGATAATTCGCGTTGCGGTAAACGAGATAAACACGCTTGTGAAAAGCGCTCACAAGCGGCATACAACCGAGCTTGACGAGGCGGAAAACGTGGCTTGCGCGCCCGAGGACAGCTCCGATGAAGCCGCTGATGTTCGGGAAGCGGTCGCGCGGCTGCCCGAAAAATACCGCGTTCCTGTTCACCTGTTTTATTACGAGGACTTGTCCGTGAAGGATATCGCGGCGGCGCTTTCAATGTCCGAGGGCACCGTGAAATCGCTTCTCTCTCGCGCGAGAGCAAAGCTTAAGGAAATGCTGGAGGAAGAAAACTATGTCTGATAAAATCAAGCAGAAATACATTTCATATATGAACGAAGAAAATCCGAGCGAGGAGTTTCTGAATTCGCTTACGGAGCGCCTGAAGCTTGAAGAAAAGCGCGTTCGTCCGAAGAAAAATCCGTTTGTTATAAGCGGAGCAATCGCGGCGGGAATTGCCGCTTGCGTTGCGGTTCCGCTGGCGATTTCGCTGAACAGAGCGCCGCTGCCCGTTGAAAAAGCGCCGCTTGATTACGCGGGAACGGTGAATGCTTCGGCGATTGACGCAAAGCCTCTCGACAATCTAGGCGACTTCTCCGAAATCACCGCGAAAGCGCTCTCGGAGCGGATTTGCGGCTCGCTGTCCGAGCTGCTGGAAAGCGAAAGCAACAGCTTTGTTGACGCAAAAAACGTTGACGAAAAAGCCCTGCGCGAGCTTATCGAAAAGCTTTCCTCAGCGGAAGAAACTGCCGCCGCTCCGAGCGGAAAACAAGCCTTTTATATGGCGGTTTTCGAGGACGGAGAGATTGTGAAATTCAGCGTTTTTGAAAACGGCGTTGTCACGATAAACGGCTCTGTAAAGCGGTTTTTGTGAGTTTTGAAAAAATTATTGATTTTTTTGCAACCAAACGCGCGGCTGTTTCGTTCAATAAGTGAAAGGGGAAAAAATCCCGCTTGATTTCACTTTTGAGAGGTACTTTTTATGAAAAAGAAAACTGCATTTATATCGATTTGCCTTGCGGCGACAATTTTCGCAAGCGGCTGCACAAACGACCGCGACAAACAAACGCCCGACTCGCTTCCCGAGAGCGTTTCCTCGGAAATTCAAAAGCTCGGCGCAGTTGTTTCCGTTGAGGA
>CAMEQX010000216.1 GCA_945933905.1 uncultured Clostridia bacterium | reverse complement strand
AATCCGCAGAACAATGCGAATTCGCGAGGGCGACTCACTTGCAGAAAACATTGTTGCAGTCCGAGGCGCTCGCGCTAGCGCTTGACAGAACAGTGGGGGAGTGGTGAGTACATATTTGCGCGGTAAAAAAACAGCAGCGGGATTATACGCTGCTGTTAATTATATACAAAAGATATTTTCAGAAATCCAATCATTCTATATTCGGATTTTGCTCTACTCTCCACTTTTTGGGGGATACTCCGTAAATACTCTTGAACGCGCGGGAAAAATGCATCTGATTATCATACCCCACAGCAGAGCTTATATCTCCCACAGAAAGCCGCGTTAGTTTCAAAAGCTCCGCTGCCTTTACCATACGGTAGTTCAGAAGAAAATCTTGTGGGGATTTGCCTACCGCATTCTTAAAAATCTTTCCGAAATAGCTTCTGTTCAGTCCGCAGACGTCTGCAATATCCTCAACGGAGATATTGTTCTGGAAATTATGTTCGATGAAAACAAGCGCCTCGTGAATGTAGAAATCACGGAGCTTACTGCCGTGATTAACCTTAAAGCCCTCGGTTGAGCGGGCAAGGTAGTCTAAAAACAAATACAGATGTCCTATAAGGTGCAACGGCGAGGAATTGCCGTTTTCGGCGATATAGTTCATCTCCTTCATCATTTCCTCCCGAAACTCCTTTGACTTCGCCTTATAAACAGGCTGGTCGAAGGAGAAGCCCGACGCGTCAACCACCGCCTTTGCCCGCAGTCCGTCAAACTCGATCCAGACATATTCCCAGGGCATATCTTTATCGGCAATATAGGTGGTTATCTGGTCGGGAAAAATCATAAAGCCCTGCATACTTTTTATGTGATATTCCTTCGTTATACCGCTGCTGTCCTGCGCCAACAGCGTGCCTGTTCCCGAAATTACATAGTGAAAAAGAAAATGATTTCTGGCTGCCGGTCCAAAGGAATGTGCCGGAGAGCATTTTTCCCGTCCAAATTGAAACAAGCTAAGGTCAACAAAGTTTTCGCTGGGGAATACAGAAAAGAGCAAATTGTTCATAGTGCACCTCCAACAGAATACGGCGGTGAATTGTAATCTTTTTATAAGTATATCACAAAATATACCAAAATGCAAGCATACTTTTATATATCGAGAAAAAATCGCAAAATGGAATAAATTTGTCGTTTTTATGGGGTTTACAGAACGCATTATGGTGTGATATACTATAAACAAGAGAAAACCCCATACCAAAAAGGAGGTAATTCAATATGAAGAAAAGCAGAGTGGCAATTTCACTTTTAACAGCTGCGGCAATATCGGTTTCGACATTGTTGTCAGGCTGTTCTGCAGACAGCGGCAAGGACGGAGTGACAACTGTTACAATGCTCCAGTATAAGCCCGAAGCAGTCAAGGCTTTTGAGAAAATCGAGCAGGTTTTCAACGACACACATACAGATATCAAACTGAAAATCGAATCTCCGAATGAAGCGATGACCGTTCTCAAAACCCGTCTTATCAGAGAGGATTATCCCGATATCGTGGGCATCGGCGGCGATATGAACTACTCCAACTTCCTTGACTCCGATTTGTTTGAGGATATTTCCGATATTGAGGTAATTGGGGAAATAAAGCCTGCATATCTCAAAATGGAAAAGGAGCTTGAGCTTCTGCCAAAGGAAGGTACATACGCTCTGCCTTATGTGGCAAATGCGGCAGGAATACTCTATAACAAGGATATGTTCGAGCAGAACGGCTGGGAGATACCTGAAACGTGGAGCGAGTTTATCGCTTTATGTGATGAGATAAAGAAAACAGGCACAGACCCGCTTTATCTTGGCTATAAGGACACATGGACCTGCCTTGCACCGTGGAACGCGCTTGCCGTTGGTCTTGCGCCTTCTGATGTGTGCAGCAGCGTTAATGCGGGGAAAACAACCTTTGCTGCGGAATACGATGAGGTTGCGGAGAAGATAAAGGTTCTGCTTGACTACGCCGAGCCAAACCCTTACGCATACAGCTACAACGACGCCTGCACAGCCTTCGCAAGAGGACAATCGGCAATGTTCCCCATCGGCAGCTACGCAGTTCCGCAGATTTTGTCGGTAAATCCCGATATGAACATAGATTCATTTACATTTCCGGCAAACGATAAAGAAGAGGATAACGTCCTCAATTCCGGCATCGACCTGCATTTCTCGGTGATGAAAGGCACAAAGAATAAGGAAGCGGTTTATGAAGTGCTGCGTTTTCTTTTCAAGGACGAAACAGTGCAGATATACCTTGATGAGCAGGGCGGCGTTCCCTGTAAGGAGGGGGATTTTGAACTCCCCGAGTTCTTAAGCGGAATGGAGCAGTACATAAAGAATGACAGAATGTCCGACTTCCACGACCATCACTACCCCAGCGAAATGAGCGTTGACGCAATGATTCAGACTTATCTTATGGACAAGAGCGCCGATTCCGCGCAGCAGTTCCTTGAGCGCTTCGACAAGGAATGGACAAGATATAATCGCGACCTTATCGCAAGAGTGAAGAAATACGAGGAGGGGCAAAAATGAAAAACAAAAAAGTGTTATCGAGGAAAAAGACCTATATCCTGATGATAGCTCCCGCGCTTATTCTGTTTATTTTATTCAACACTATCCCGCTGATAACCGGCGCATTTTACAGCTTTACAAACTACAAGGGCTACGGCAGCTTTGAGTTTGTGGGACTGCGTAATTACATAGACCTGTTCAGTGACGCAAGAGTTGGAAACTCCTACCTGTTCACATTCAAGTATGCAATAATCGGAACGCTGCTTGTAAATGTACTGAGCCTGCTTCTTGCTTTGGGACTTAACAGCAAAATCAAGTTCAAGAGCGCTCTGCGTGCCGTGTACTTCCTTCCAAATGTTCTCGGGGGACTTGTAGTAGGTTACATTTTCAGCTTCATCTTCACCTACATAATTCCGGCAATCGCCTCTGCGCTGCACATAAATTTCCTTGAAAACAGTATTCTTGCCGGCGAGGAAACCGCTTGGATAGGTGTACTTATCGTTGGCGTGTGGCAGGCGGTTGCGATGAACACCATTATTTACATATCGGGACTTCAGACAATTCCCGCAGATATTTACGAAGCGGGAATGATTGACGGTGTTACATCGTGGCAGAAGTTCAGACATCTCACGCTGCCTATGCTTATGCCGTTTGTAACCACCAATCTTATACTCAGCACAAAGAATATGCTTATGGTATTCGACCAGATTATGGCATTGACAAAGGGCGGTCCCGCACAGAGCACGGAGTCAATTTCCTACCTGATTTATAAAAACGGTATGGACGGCGGACAGTTTGGCTTCCAAAGCGCAAATGCGGTTGTGTTCTTTATTGTAATTGTTGCAATATCCATTTTCCAGATGGTAATTACAAATAAAAAGGAGGAGCAGTTATGAGTGAAAAGATAATAAATATCACCGAGCCCGTTGTCACCGAAAACGAAAAAAAGCCCTCCCGAAAGCCGAAAACAAACAAAAGAAAGGCGTCTGTCTTTGTCATCACAGCTTTTCTGATAATCGGCTGCATTACGATACTTTTCCCGCTTTATATTACAATAGTAATTGCGCTGAAATCCCCCTCGGAGATGACAAACGATATCTCGGGTGCTTTGAGCCTGCCGCAGCACTTCAGCCTTGATAATTT
>CAMEQX010000215.1 GCA_945933905.1 uncultured Clostridia bacterium | reverse complement strand
GTCGCCCTCGCGAATTCGCATTGTTCTGCGGATTTCCTTGGGTATGACAATACGTCCGAGGTCGTCTATCCTACGGACAATTCCTGTTGCTTTCATATTTCTGTTCCTTTCTTGAATTTATATAGTAATTTCAGATAAGTTTTCCGGTGTCGGAAATATTGTCTGCGTTTTTCGGGAATTTATTCTTTTTCGACAGTTTTTTTCATCGCGTTTTTGAAGCAAATGCCTGAAGGCAAGAAAAGTTTAGGCTTTGATTATGAATAGACCTTCAAACAGTGTAGTTAAAGAACATATTGGCATAAAGCCATTATTGGAATTGTCTGCCGACAATCAACAGCAATCGTCACAAAGGCGACAAATCGGTTTGAACTATTGCTGAACATAATTCAGTCTGCCGCGCTAATTTCACGCGGCAGACTATTTTATAGCATTGATATATTCAGGCTGTTATCGGGAACAGGCGAATAGCCGTCGTCAGAATACAGCTCATAAAGGCAGTCAGGGTAACCGAGAAGCCTTAGCGTATTTTTGTCAATCGCCGCTGTGTGTTCAACAGCTTTTCCAAAGGGTATCGCCTTGTTTTTTCTGATAAAGAAAACAAGCTCGTCAAGCGGAATATCAACGTAATGGTGTCCCTTTGGCAGTACTTCGG
Source organism: uncultured Clostridia bacterium (assembly GCA_945933905.1). Lineage (GTDB taxonomy): Bacteria > Bacillota > Clostridia > Oscillospirales > Ruminococcaceae > CAG-115. The sequence goes on along the minus strand of CAMEQX010000215.1, from coordinate 3,032 downwards.
TTGTGATATTTTCGCAGGACTTCATTCTTACAAGAAGCATTTCTTCAGGAAGATATACATATCGTCCAAAAGCATTCTGCTTATATATGGGAGCAATCATCAGCTCATTTCCAAGAAGAAGCTGGTCGTCAACCTGCTTTGCCATCTCGTCCTCGGGGAAATCAAAAGCGAGAGGCTTGAATATCATTTCGTCATTGAGCGCAGCCTTGAGGTACTCACTGTAAAGGTACGGGATAAGGCAGTAGCGGATTTTAACTATTTCTGCCGCTGCACCCTTGTTGCCAAAGCGGTAAAGCTCCTGCCCCCTTGTGCCTAAGGCAGAATGATTACGGAAAAGTGGTGTAAATAGCGAATATTGCAGCCATCGCATCATTAAATCTTCTGTTGTATCACAACCGAAGCCGCCCGTATCCGAGCCTGTAAAGAGAAATCCCGCCATATTAAGCGCAGGAAGCTGCTGCATAGACTGGAGTATGTGTGACCACCACGATTTGTTGTCCCCCTGCCAGATACCGCCGTAACGATGCGCGCCGATATAGGACGAACGCGAGAAGAACAACGTGCGCTTTTCGGGGCAGATTTCCCGCAGCGCTTCAAAAGCGGAGCGCGTCATATTCATTCCGTAAAGATTGTGAACGTCGCTGTGCTTTACCATTCTGCCATTTACATTATGATAAAACTTATCGTAATCTCCTTTGTTTCCGTTAAGTCCCGCAACCATTCCCGTAAATTCAAAAAACTCGTTTATGCCCATATTTTCCGAGGTTAGCTTTTCGATTTTGGCGCAGGTGTCTTTGAGCCTGTCCTCAGTGTAAAAAATCGCAGGCTCGTTCATATCATTCCAGAAGCCCTCGATTCCCAAACTCGTCAGCACGGAATACTTATTGCCAAACCACTTTCTTGCTTCGGGGTTGAGGAAGTCGGGGAAATGAACTTTTCCCGGCCATACCGCTCCTACAAAATCATCGCCCTCGGCGTTTTTGCAGAAGTAATTATCCCGAACACCCTCCTCGTAAACGTCGTATCCGTCCTCGATTTTAACGCCTGCGTCAATAATCGGAACAAGATAAATACCCTGTGCCTTCATATCCTCCGCAAGTTTTTCAAGGTTGGGAAATAGCTCGCTGTCAACGGTAAAATCCTTGTAGCGCTCCATATAATCGATATCGAGATATATGCTGTCAAGAGGAATGCCTGCCGCCTTGTGCTGCTGCGCAACATCACGGATTTCCTGCTCATTCTTGTACCCCCAGCGGCTCTGACCGTATCCAAAAGCCCAGAACGGCGGAATGTAGCTTCTGCCAATAAGTCCGCGGAATTGTTTTACAATGTCTTTTTCGTTATCGCCCGTGATAATATAAACGATAAGGTCGCTTGTTTTAGGCGTTATCTTCATCTCGCTTCTTTTTGTGTAACCGATGTCAAATTCAATTTCTCCCGCATAGTCGAAAAACGCGCCGAACGTCTGCTTTCCGCTGATGATTATGAAATTGTGAGAACCGTAAAGAGAACGCGCGTCCTCGTGATGATTGGGATTGTCATAATTCCAGCTTACATACTGCCAGCCACGCTTGTTAATACCGCGGATTTGCTCGCCTAAACCATAGACAATATCATCTTCGGCGAAAGTATATGTGAATGAACCTTTATCATCAGTTTCAAAAAATGACAGTTTATCATCTGAGGCTTCAATGTCCTTAACCACCGCCTCAGTAGGAAAAGGTGTTCCGTAAACATACTTTTTTATCATATTCTGCGCTTCCTTTCGTAAGATTAGAGTTTACTGCCTCTTAACCGGTCTATATCCTCTTTATCGGGCATTACCTTGAGCGCACCACGTCTGCTTGTAATAATAGAAGCCGCAGCGTTTGCATAATCAAGCAGTTCGGCAAGCTGCTCTTTATCCAGCATAATGCCGTTTTCGCAGATATAATTCAGTGCACAGCCCATAAATGTATCTCCCGCTCCGGTTGTATCCACAACATCGGGATTATCGTAGGCGCCTGCTGATACCAACATTCCGTCACAGTACGCTTTGCTGCCTTTTTTGCCCATTGTCGCCAGAACAAGCCCAACGTCAAATTCCTTGCGAATAGCGGCAACTCCCTTGTCGATATCCTTTTCTCCAGTGAAAAATTCGATTTCGTTATCGGAGATTTTCAGAATATCACACACCGAAATGCCGTATTTCATTGCCGCTTTTGCTTCGTCAAGGGACTTCCAAAGCGGCTCACGCAAATTAGGGTCAAAGGATATAAGCGCGCCGCTTTCCTTTGCAGTGTTTATCGCTGAAACGGTAGCCGCTTTGTTGCTTTCGTGCGTCATTGACAGCGTGCCGAAGTGGAAGATTTTCGAGTTTCGTATTAAGTCTGTGTTCACATCGGTTTCCGATAGCATCATATCCGCTCCCGGCTCTCTGTAAAAGCTGAAATCCCTGTCGCCGTCGGGCTTTTTATGGACGAAAGCAAGCGTTGTATGAACCTTGTCGTCAAAAACAAGCCCTTCTGAATCGATACCGCAGCCTTTTATGGTTTCAGCCAGCTTTTCTCCGAAGCTGTCTTTTCCGACCTTTCCGATGAAAGCCGTTTTCTTTCCAAGTTTTGCAAGCATCGCAAGCACGTTGCAGGGCGCGCCGCCGGGATTGGCTTCAAGCAGCGGATTTCCCTGTTCGCTTATTCCGTTTTCGGTAAAATCAATCAGCAACTCGCCCAGAGCAACAACATTATATTTTTTCATACTCCACCTCCATCGTTAAGCGAATTTACAAATCTGTCAAAAGCCTGCATTCCCGATTCATTTCTCTTGAACACGCCCGCGTCAAGCAGCACCTGTTCAAAAGCTCTGCCAACTTCTGCGCGAATTATTTCCGCAGCATTTTCTTTTGATATATCTGGATTTTTTCGTGCTATTTCCCGCGCCCATTCTGCGTGACTTGCTGTTAGCGGACTAGCGATGAGGTCTTTTCCCGTAACAAGTGCGTCTTCAACAGCTTTCAATTCCTCCGCAAGCCGCGAGGGCAAAACCGCAAGTCC
>CAMEQX010000214.1 GCA_945933905.1 uncultured Clostridia bacterium | reverse complement strand
CAGTCAACGTAAAACTCCAGCGAGTTTTTCCCGCCGAGCATATTTATCAGCAGAATTTCGACAAACTTTGAGAAAAGGATACCGAGAGAAATGCCGACAATCAGCGTGATGATGAGGATAAAAAGGTTCTCAAACACGAGGACAAGCGAAACGTTTGTTTTGCTCATTCCGAGGATATTGTAGAGCCCGAACTCGTTTTTGCGGCGTTTTAAGAGGAACGAGTTTGTGTAGAACAGGAAAATCGCGGAAAACGCGGCGAGGATAATCCAGCCAAGCCGCAGCACAACGCTTATCATCGTGCCGCCGCGCTGCGAGTAAACGAAGCTGCTTTCGGCGAGGAACGCGGTTATGTAGAAGACCATCATCATACCGATACACGCGAACAAAAACGGCAGATAAAAGCGGAAATTCTTGCGAATACTTGAAAGCGCAAGCCGCGGATAGAGCATTTTAGTCATACTCCACCTCCGCTTGCGATAACGGTGAGCGTGTCGGTGATTTTCCTGTACAGCTCCTCGTCAGAGCTTTCGCCGCGGTAGAGCTGATGATAAATCTCGCCGTCCTTGATGAACAGCACGCGCTTGGCGCGGCTCGCCGCCTTAACGGAGTGCGTGACCATAAGAATTGTCTGCCCGTCCTCGTTGAACTTCGCGAAAAGCGACAAAAGCTCGTCGGAGGACTTGCTGTCGAGAGCGCCCGTCGGCTCGTCCGCGAGCAGGATTTTCGGCTCGGTAATCATCGCGCGCGCAGCTGCGGTGCGCTGTTTCTGACCACCCGAGATTTCGTAGGGGTATTTGTCGAGAAGCTCGGTTATTCCGAGGTTTTTTGCGGTCGGCGTGAGTTTTTTCATCATCGTGTCGTGCGGCATTCCCATCAGCACGAGCGGGAGCAGGACGTTGTCGCAGACGGTGAAATTATCAAGCAGATTGAACTCCTGAAAAACGAAACCGAGGTTGTCGCGGCGGAATTTCGCGATATTTTTCTCCTTGATTGCCGCGATATCGGTGCCGTCAAGCAAGACGCTGCCCGCGGCTGGTTTATCGAGCGCCGCGAGGATATTGAGCAGCGTGGTTTTTCCGCTGCCGCTTTCGCCCATAATCGCGATATATTCGCCCTTTTCCACGGTGAAAGACACGTTTGAAAGCGCGGTGACGTGGTTGTTTCCGAGACGCTGAGAGTAGATTTTTTTCACATTTCTGACTTCGAGTATAGCCATAAAAATTTCCTCCTTTTTTTACAATTATACCCGAAACTGCTTTTTTTCACAATCGATTTGCCTTACATTTTCCTTACAAAAATGTAAGATTACTCAAACCCGATTTCCTCGCGAGTCAAATCAATCCTGATAACCGTGCCGTTTTTATCGCTTTCGGCGGTGATTTTGTGACCGAGCTTTCTGCAGATTTTATCGCAGAGATAAAGCCCGATACCGCTTGCTTTTTCGTCAATTCTGCCGTTGAGCCCCGTGTAGCCCTTCTCGAAAATCCGCGGCAAATCCTCGGGAGAGATACCTATTCCCGTGTCCTTCACGCAAAGCGTCTGCGGCTCTTCAAAGTAAATCTCAACGCCGCCGGAATTCGTGTATTTCACGGCGTTTGAGATGACCTGCCCGACAACAAACCCGAGCCATTTTTCATCGGAAACGACGGTTTTCCCAGACTCCTTGAAATCGAGCGAGAGCTTTTTTCGGATAAACAGCGAGGAAAATTTCCTGATTTCGCCGCGCAAAAGCTCGTCCGCCGAGATTTTCCGAATAACAAAATCCGTGCTCTCCGAGGTGAGCCGCGCGTAGCACATCGCCATTTGCGTATATTCCTCAATTCTGCGGATTTGCTCGGAAAGCTCGTTTACATCGCACCCGCTCTGCAAAATCAGCCGCGCAGCCGCAATCGGCGTTTTAATCTGATGTGCCCAAATCGTGTAGTAATCGGACAAATCCGCGAGTTTTTGCTCGGTGTTTTTCTTGACGGCGGTTTTTTCATCGAACAGAATTTCGAGCATCTCGGCGTATTCTTTCTCGACAAAATTGTCTGCTGCGGGGAGATTTTCGGCAGTGAGGATAATTTCCTTTTTGCATTGACGAAGCTTTTTGACCTTCCGCGCAAACAGGATAAAATCAACGATAAACGCGGAAAAAATCACGGCAAAGCAGATTGCGCCCGCGTACAAAACGGCGGCTGTCGGGAGCGAATAACCCGAGAAAACCGCCGCGAAAACCCCGCAGCAGACCGCGAGAATTATCACAAAAACCGCGCGCGATTTAAGATAATTAAGTACCATAACTACTCCAGAATGTAACCCATTCCCGCTTTCGTGGAAATGAAATTTTCAAGACCGTGGCTTTCGATTTTCTTTCGCAGCCGCGAAACATTTACGGTGAGCGTGTTGTCGTCAATGTAGCAATCCGTCTCCCAGAGCCGTTTCATCAGCTCCTCGCGGCTTACGATTTTCCCGTGATTTTGCATAAGCGTGAGCAAAATCCGAAACTCGTTTTTGGTGAGCTCGATTTTTTCGCCCGCGATAACAAGCGAAGCCTCCGCGATATTCAGCGAAGCGCCGCCGTGCTCGATGATTTCATTCGGCGCGGAAAAGTCGTAGCACCGCCGCAAAATCGCGTTGATTTTCGCCATCAGCACGGACAAATCAAACGGCTTTGCGATAAAATCATCGCCGCCCATATTCATCGCGAGCACGATATTCATATTGTCCGACGCGGACGAGAGAAACACAACGGGCGCTTTCGAGAATTTGCGGATTTGCTCGCACCAAAAAAAGCCGTTGTGAAAGGGAAGCCCGATGTCGAGAAGCGTGAGGTGCGGCGAAAAGCGCTCGTATTCCGCGGCAATTTCACGAAAATCCTCTGCGATTTTCACAAGAAAGCCCCACCCGTCAAGGTGCTTTTTCACGGCATTTGCGATTGCGCTGTCGTCCTCAACGATAAAAATTTTGTACATAATATCACCAGCCTTTGAGTTCCTGTAAATTATTCTAACACATTTTTTCAAGAATTGCAAGAGTTGACAAAATTTTCGGTTTGTGCTAAAATGAGAAAAAACATTCGAGGTAAAAATGAAGATAAATTATATCCACGAACCAACCGATTTGCAGTGCGGGCAGGCGGTTTTGGCGATGCTTTTGGGCACAACTCCCGAGAAAATCTGCGAGTTTCTCCACAACGACCGTGAAACAACTCTGCGGGAAATGCAGCTTGTCCTCACCGCAAACGGCATAGCTTTTTCCCGTGAACGCAAACAGGCTTTCACCAAAGCCGATTTGCCGAAAATCGCGCTTTTGAGCCTTGAAACGCCGCGCTGCTGGCACTGGTCGCTGTACGTTGACGGCGTTTTCTATGACCCCGAGCACAACATTCTCGATGACTTTCCGCAGTGTGAAAGAAAATATTTTTGGGAAATATATACGAAATAAGTCGGTTTAAAGCAAAAATGTGCTGAAATTTACTTGACAGGCGGCGCGAAATCGTTTATAATTAAATTGTGCGATTATCGCGCAATTAGTTGAAAGGAAGAACGAAAATGAACGAGAAAATTCCGTATAAAACCTACCTCGAGGAGTCCGAGCTGCCGCGTCAGTGGTACAACGTGCGCGCCGATATGAAGAACAAGCCCGCGCCGCTGCTGAACCCCGCGGCGCTGAAGCCGATGACTGCCGAGGAGCTTTCGGCGGTG
>CAMEQX010000213.1 GCA_945933905.1 uncultured Clostridia bacterium | reverse complement strand
AGCCCGCGTTATAGTCGCAGGCAACCTCGTTTTTGCAGTAGTCGTTTACGCTGTCCGAATAGCCGTCCGACGCGTCGGGACCGCCGACCAGCGCTCCGTAAAGAACGTGGCGGTGATAATTCGGCTCGCTCATATTGTTCGCCCAAGAGCCTTGCGCGGTGCGATGATGCGGGTGCTCGGGCGGATTTACGCCGTACCCGACAACATAGCTTCTGCCGCTGCTTCCGAGCGCATAGTCAATCTGCGTTTCAAGGAGCTTTGTGTAAGCGGCTTTCTTGGACGCGGGGCACTGACCGCCGTCAACGTAAGAACCCGCGAGAAAAGCCGCGTTTGCCGCATAGCGCAGGCTTCCCCAGCTATCCAGCCACGCCAGACCTTTCGGGGAATATGTAATGCTCTCGCCGCCTATTCCGCACCACCAGTCGAGGTTTTTCTCCAGCGCGGACTTATACTTCGCGCCGCCTGTCAGATTAGCGAGAAGGCAAGCCGCTCCGTAAAACTTGTTGTCCCAGCCGAGCGTCCACTTGTAATCCGGCTCAAATCCGTCAAAATACTTGTCAGCTTTCGTGAGGTAAGTCTTGTCGCCTGTCGCGATATAAAGCCAAGTCGCGCTCCAAATCAGCTCGTCGTAGAAGCCGCTGAAGGAGCTGTAAAAACCGTTTGCCGCGGTGTAGCCCGCGTCGCTTTTCGTTGAATCGGCAAATTCAAAGAGCTGTTTTGCGTGCGTGAGGCACTTTTCCGAGTAGCTCTTGTCGGTGTCCTTGAACACAACCGCCGCCGCTGCCAGAGCTGCCGCAGCCTCTCCGACAACCGTTGAGCCGGGGCTGTTTCTGTCAACCTTGTAAGCGGGACGGTTCATCTGCATAACCTCTGCGGGACCCCACCACGCGTGGTCTGCGTTTCCGTCACCGACCTGATAATAATACACATCCTTTGACGGATGACATTTTATAAGATAATCGCAAATCCACTTGATATTCCCAAGCGCATAGCTGAGCTGGCCGCTTTTCGTGTAAGCGTCCCTGTCCTCGTAGATACTCCACGCGAGCATTGTCGAGGTGTAAGCCATCGGCAGATTGAATTTCACGTTGTCGCCCGCGTCATAAAGCCCGCCCGTGAGGTCAAGCCCAACGTCCGCGCCGTCGTTCATTCCGCTGTCGCCGCGCCAGTTTGAGCGCGCAGTTTTCTCGTCGATATCGCCGCTTCTCTGAAGTTCATAGAACAAAATCGACTTCTGAAGCGCCTCGCCGTAGTTGAATTTTCCCGTTGACTTCGTGCCCTCGGTGGCGTTTCCCGTTGAGGAAGTACCCGCTCCCGTGGGCTTTGAGGTGTTTGAGCCGCCGCTTGTTCCTCCGGAATTTGAGCCGCTGCCGCCGATTGAGCTGTCGGAATTTTCGCCGCTTGTGGAATTATCGGACGAAACCGAGCTGTCGGGGTTTTCGGGCAGATTGTTTACAATGCTGCTCCAGAAGCTGTCTCCCGAGCTTTCACCCGAGGAACTTTCGGGATACTCCGCGCCCTCAGAGGTGCTTTCGGGGGAATTTCCGCCGATTGCGTCAACGCTCACATTTTCGTTCGCGGCGCAGCCCGAAATCAGTACAGCCGCCGCCAAAACCGCCGCCAGAGCTCTTTTCCCAAATCTCATAAAAACCTCCCGTAAATCAGCACGACTTCTCAAACCTCTCGACAAAAGTCCGCGCCGCCGCTATAATTTTCTCGTATTTCACATCGCCGCTGTCAACAACCGACTTGAAGAAATTGTACAGCTTTTTGTTTGTTTCAAGAGCGCAGACGCGCCGCGAAACGTAATCGTGCGTCGCGGCAAGCTCGGGGTTCTCCATAATCGCAATCGAAAAATCCACGAAGCGCTGCGTGTCGGTGAACTGCAAAAAGTTGCACGCGGTAACGATGCTCGCGTAAAAATTCGGCGAAACGATAACCTCGCCGTTATGCTCGACATCACCCGCAAGCAAGCAGTTCAGCTCCTCGTCCGAGAGCGACTTTATCGCATACGCCGACTCAACCATACTGCAGTCGGGCATCTGCTCCGCTCTTTCCAGCACGGGCAGCGGGAGAATGTTGTTTGTGAAGGACTTTCTGCGAACCGTTCCCAGCTTTGCCGTAAGCGTTGAGAAATGCTCGGGCTTGTATTCCGGTCTTCCGTTTATCAGAAGTCTGAGCATATCCTTCGGGAACGCCTCAAGCGGAATTTTCACAGAAGGGCTCCTGAAGCCCGTTATTCCCTCGCGCTCAACAACCGGCGCGGGTGTTTCCGCGGGAGCCTCCTCCGAAACGTTTTCGGGAGCCGCCTTTTTCACGGGAACAAAAGTCTCCGTGTAAGGCTCGGCGATTTTCTCGATAACCGCGCATTTGAAGGGAACGTCCTTTTCCACGCAGCACACGGCTCCGTGATGACCTTTCAGCAGCACGGAATGAAATCCCGACAAATGATATACAATACCTTCAATCCTGCGCCCCTGAACCTGTTCCTGCGTATGAACAATAACCTTGTTGTTGAAGAAATCAAGCGGCTGCGTGGGGATTAAGAAGCACGGCTTAAAGACCTTATCAACGCCGATTGTGCGGTTATTCTCGGCGGTGCCGCGAATTTCGTGAGAGATATTGTAGGCTCCCCAAAAGAAAACGCCGTTTCCGTCGGTTGTATAATAATCGGAAACATAGAGCTTATAAACGCCGTCCTGAAGCATACTGAAGATATCGCGAAGCCCGACGGCAAGCGAGTCGCCGGCGTTGAGGCGGCTGAGGCAGCTTGTGATTACCTCGTAAACCTTTCTGTCATAGCCCTGATAGCCCGGACAAAACGACACGAGCTTATCGGCGTTTTTGTTGCTGTAACTCGGGCAAATCAGATTGACAATCGGGTCCGAGCCTATATAGAACAGTCGGGTATCGTTGCTGCGGTTTCCGCTATGGTCGGCGTGACCGGCAGAGCAAGTTCCTATAACGCCCTCGCCGTTTTTAACCGAAACAAGCAGCACGCTTTTTCCGTTCAGGTCGATATTTTCCGTTTTTATATCCGCAGACACTCGTTTCACCCCCAAGCAATTATTTTTGTTCCAGATTTAGCGCGATGATATCGGCAATTCCGCCGATGAATTTCTTGTCAAACGCACGCTTTGGGATATAAGCAGCGGGCGTATTGTTCTTGTAAATGATGAACATTTTATCCGACTCGATGAAATAGTCAACCTCGTCCCACGGCACCAAATCTCTTCCCTCGTAAACGCAGCTTTCGCAGGCGGCGAAGCCGAGCTTGCTGACGACGAAGGTTATGGGCTGACGGGAAGCGAGGTCGCCGTCCGCGAGCGACTTAAACCTTCCTCTTGCGATAGCGTGAGCAACGATGTTGATAATCAGCGCGGCGATAGCGCCCGCTGCGACTGAAATGGGAATAAAGTAGAGGATATTGTCGCGGGTTATACCGACGGTAAAGTTAAGGATACCGAAGGTCACCAAAGCAATCAGCAGCGCCACCAGCCACAAAAACTTCATCAATCTGAAATTCAGCAGCATAATAAACGCAGCGGCGGTTTCTGCTTCATCGAGCAGTCCCTCGCCCGTGTAGGTATCCTTTCCCGCAGTACACTCGCGGTACATTGATTTAAGCGGGAAAAGCCGTTTTTCGTGCTGATAGTTGAACCCGAATTCTCTTTGACGGCACTCGACAA
>CAMEQX010000212.1 GCA_945933905.1 uncultured Clostridia bacterium | reverse complement strand
GCGGCTTCAGGCGGGCTCGGAAAGCAGCTTGTCAACTACTTCAATCCGCTTCCCGCGCCGCCGACCTACTTTTCACGCAACGAGGACTTGTTCTTCGACCACCAAAAGCAGCTTCACACGGATTTTGAGCATATCATAATCGACAATATCAAGCGCCTGCCGCTGCAGTTTTTGTACGACCAGTTCTTCGATAATGTGGAAGCGCGGGAGTTGGTTGACAGAATACGCTTAAAGAGCACGGACAGAACGGTTCGCGAGGAGCTTTATGAAGATCTGCGAAAGATTATTGTCGAGAACAGCCGACTGTTTCTGCGCATACAAAATCGCCTGAAGGACGCGATTGAGCTTGCGAGAAAGCGCGTTCGCTGGAATTACAAGACGGCGGTTCCGTCGTATTTCCCGAAGCGTGATACAATGTCGCTGATGCTGCCGCTGGCGCTGATTGATGAGCTGAAGCCAGACGTGGCGCTGGTTGTGGAGCTGACGAATTCGGGAAGTTATCAGGGGCAGACAATCCTCACGCTCCCGCAGGCTTACATCGACGCGCGTTTGGTGTGCCGATTGACAGGCGACTGGCTCGACCCGACGAACATCTTCCGAGATTTATCAGGAATTCGAGGAGCAGTCCGAGGACTAAAAAATACAGACCAAAGTTCAGAGCTTTGGTCTGTTTTTGTATAACTTTAGTTAGCTGAAAACGCTAGTTCCGCCTAAATCTCTCCATAATCTTCACGGCGATTTTTATTCCGTCAACCGCCGCAGACATTATCCCGCCCGCGTAGCCCGCGCCTTCTCCGCAAGGATAAAGCCCGTCCGCAGAGAGCGCGCAGCCGTTTTCGCCGCGTGGAATTCTAACAGGGGAGGAGGTTCGCGACTCAATTCCCGTGAGCACGCTGTCGCTGTCTGAGAAGCCGCGGATTTTCTTCTCGAAAACGCGTATTCCGTCCGCGAGAAACCCCGCGATGTGCTCGGGGAACAATTCGCGGAGATTTGCCGCCTCAACTCCCGGAAGATAAGTCGGCGTGACTTTACCGAGCGAAAATGCCGTGCCGTTGCCTAAGAATTCTCTCGTGAGCATAGCGGGAGCGCGATTTGAGCTTTTCCCGAGAGTGAACGCTTTTTGCTCGAGTTTTTTGATGAAATCAACACCCGCGAGCGCCGATGAACCGAAATCTTCGGTCGAAACCGATACGAGAACCGCGCTGTTTGCGTTTTTGCCGGAGCGCGAAAAGTTGCTCATACCGTTTGTGACGATAGTCCCCGCGCTGCTTGCTGAGCCGACAACAAACCCGCCCGGACACATACAAAACGTGTAAACGCCGCGGTCGTTTTGGCGATAGGAAAGCGTGTATTCGGCGGGCGGCAGGGCAGGGTGTCCCGCGAATTTCCCGTAAAGCGCCGCGTCAATGTCCGCTTGGAGATGCTCAATTCGCGCTCCCACGGAAAACGCTTTCGGAAGCAAATCAACGCCGTTTTTCAGCAGAATTTCAAAGGTATCGTGCGCCGAGTGCCCGACAGCAAGCACAAGCGCGCCGCACGGGATTTCCTCGCCGTTCACGTTCACCGAGCGCAGCTTTCCGCAGTTGATTTCGATATCCTCAATCGGCGACAGAAACCGAACCTCGCCGCCGAGTTCAACGATTTTCTCGCGCAAATTCACGACAATATTCCGCAGATTATCCGTGCCAATGTGCGGCTTTGCTTTGGTCAAAATCTCCTCGGGAGCGCCGAACTCTACGAACTTTTCGAGAACTCTGGCGCAAAGCGGGTCGTTAATTCGCGTGGTGAGCTTGCCGTCCGAGAACGTTCCCGCGCCGCCTTCGCCGAACTGAACGTTGGTTTTTTCATTGAGAACGCCGCTTTGCCAGTAATTCTCGACAGCGGAAATTCTCTCGGACATCGCCGCGCCGCGCTCAAACACAATCGGCTTGTAACCAAACTCGCAGAGCGTGAGCGCGCAGAACATTCCCGCAGGACCGAAGCCCGCGATACAGATTTTCCCGTTTTGCTCCTCGTAACCGAAATTTACGCTCAGCTTTTCGTTTGAAAAAACGCGAACATTCGGGAATTTCTCGGCAAGGCGCGCTTCCTTTTCGGGCTTTTGAAGCTCTATATAGATTGAATTTACAAAGCAAACTCCGTGGCGCGCGTCAACCGAGGTTTTGTAGAGCTTTGCGGTTTTAACCTCGCTCTTAAAAAGCCCGAGCGCCGAGAGCGCTTTTTGGATTGCGTTCTCGGCGTTTGCGGAGTTTAAATCGGTTTTGATTTGTGAAACGATAATTGCCATTATCACTCGTCCTTTTGCACGGCGTAGATTGTCACCTTATAATCGCCGGTTATCCAGCACTTTTGTCCCGTGCCTTTAATCTGAACAGCGGCGGTTACGTCCTGCATTCCCGGTCGAAGCGTCACGCCCATAAGGTTGACGGTCGCGGTGATATCGCCCTTTACAATGCCCGTGATAAGCTCGGACGGACCTGTAACGGTGACGTTCAGCGCGGTTGTGGTGAGCGAAACATTATAGTTGTCGGGAACACCCTTGATTTCGATATCATCGGAGGTCAGGGTGTAGTCAAGCAAGCCGTAATTTTCCGTTTTCCAAGTAATCGTCGCGCTGTTGTTTCCCGAAAGATTTTTGTAGCCGTCGGGCAGAACAATCGGCAGGTAGGTTGTTGTATTCGGAATAATATCCGAGAGATTGATTGTGCCGATATCGAGCTGACTTTGGTTGTCGATGGTGTTGTTTGGCGCGGCAACCGTGATTGTCTCGGGACGAATTTCGTATTTCAGCGATTCCGCGTCAAAGTTTGCGGGATAGTTTATCGTAACCTTCAGCGGAAGTTCCTTCTGCTTGAAAATCGGGATATTTACGGTAACAAGCTCGGTTGAGAGCTTCAGCTTGTCGGAAACAATCTTTGTGCCGTTGCTGCCGTAGATGATGATTTCGCTGTTTGTCTGGGTTGACTCCATAATATCGCCGTGGAAGGTGGATTTTGCTTCAATTCTCTCGATTTTCTCGAGCATCGAAGCCGAGCCTGTCACGGAAATTGTCTCGGGAGAAGTCGTCACATCATCTGCGTAGAAGCCCTCGGGCAAGCTGATATCGGGAGCAGTACCCGTTATCGCGAATTCCTTGGTGATAATCTTGTCGATTTCAAGGGAAAGCGTTTTCGGCTCAACCTCAAGAAGCGTGTAATCTTCATTTGTCTTGGCGAAAACCTCTAAGGTAACGTTATATTTACCCGCGGAGGTCACTTCGGAAAGGTCAACGGACGCGTAGAAATCCTGCGAGTCAAGACGGCTGATGTCATAGCGCTTGCCTTGAATTTTGATGTTGACGTTTTGATTGATGTCGTTTACAATCTGCAAATTGTTCCTTATCATATAATCGGTGAGGTGCGCCTCGACAGAAACGTTGTTCACCTCTTTTTCGATGGTCGGGAAAACCTGAATTGAAACGATAATCCACAGCGTAAACGAGAGCAAAAACGCGAGAATGAGGGTTTTATAGTTGCGTTTGAGGTCGTTGAGGAAATTCAGAATAAAGTTTTTCATTGCTTATTTCCTCCTTGCTGCTTGGATTTGCGGGGCTTTTTCTTTCTCTCGGAGGAGGCTCCGGGCATATATTTCCTGAGAATTGTGATTATTCCCTCGCGCGTCTGGTCACGGGAGAGCTGCCCGTCAAGAGCAACGGAAATCGTGCCCGTTTCCTCGGA
>CAMEQX010000211.1 GCA_945933905.1 uncultured Clostridia bacterium | reverse complement strand
CTTTCTTTTTGTAAAAGTAACCCTTAATCAAATAATTACAAACATACACATATATTATACACCATCCGATGCTTTTTGTCAACAGAATTTTCGCTATAATTTCGGGAATAATGCTAAAGAAAGCGATTTTGAACAAAATCCCCCGAAAAAAGCGCAGCACTTTCCTTTGAACCCAACCCCAAAGGAACAACGCCGCGCCCTCCGAAATTGCAGAATTCAGTTGGACAAGTCATTTACGCCGTTCACTTAACCGCCGAGCATTCCCGGAGGATTTTATCAAAATGCTGAAAAACTAAACAAAGGAGTCGAAAAAATGTACCCATATCCCAACAAACCCGAAGAAAACGAAGCCGAGCCGCTGATGAACGTATCCAGCGACCACGACTGCACAGGGCTAATCCCCGCAAACCCGCAAATAGCCGAAGAGCAGCGCAGCTACGAAGACGTGTACGACTACCTCCCAAACGCCGCACCCCCACAACCCCGAGAGCGCACCTAGTCCCGCCCGAGCCGCTCCCCGAGCCACTCCCCGCCACTTCTTCCCGAGAACCAGCTCTGCAACCCGCCTCTCGCGAACCTTCCCCGCAACCCTCTCCCCGCGAATCCGCACAACAATCGCATTTTCCACGCGCCGAATGTTGAAAACCCTGTTGAAATCGTTTAAAACGTTGATACAAAGCGGATAAACAAAGGTTTGCGGCACATACTAATTTTGTAAAAAACCAACAAAAAATTCCCGAAAGGAGCCGCATTTTATGGAAAAACTCCCAAAAGTCGCATATTTTGCAGCAAAAGCAGCTTTGCTATGCGGGATAAGTTGTTTTGTGCTGCGCGAGTACGGCGAAAAAATCGCGCTTTTCCGAGAAAGCGAGCCGCAGCCGATTGCGGTGTACGAAACGCCGGCGAAATCGCTCTACCCCGCGGACGAAGCGCTTTTGCGGGAGGGGATACGCGTGAAAACCGAGGGCGAAATCACCCGCCTAATCGAAGATTTAGGCTTAGAGCAGCCCTAAAAAGCCGCTCTCTGAGCCACCCCGCGCCTTTTTTCCCCGAGAACTCTCCCCACCCCGTTTCCGCGTGAACCAGCCCCCGAGTCGCCCTTGCCGCTTCTCCTTGTGAAATCTCCCTGCGCCGTTTCCGTGCAAGCCCTATTTTCAAGCCACTCCGCGCCCTTTCCCGCACCGTTTCCGCGTGAACCAGCTCCCCCGAGCCACCCTCGCCGCTTCTTCCCGAGAACCCGCTCTCAAAGCAACTCCCCACGTTTTCCCCTCCCCCTTTACCGTGTGAACCCGCCCCCACTCACAACCTTTCCCGCAATTTCTCTCCCCAAGCCACCGCACCGTTTCCGAACAACCCCGCTTCCCGAGCTGCCCCGCGCACCTTCTCCAAACGTTTTTTTGAGAACTCACTCCACAACTCGCCCCCGCCGTTTCCGCGCGAACCCGCTCCCAACCCACCCCGCTCCGTTCCCGCCGCGCCGCCCACCCATTTGGAGTAGTTTACAAGATACGCTGAAAATGAGCGGCTTGTTTGTGTGAATTATAGAAATATTGTAAACAAATTGTTAATAAGAAACATTATTTTATATTTTGACCCTTATTCCCTTAAATTCATAAAATTGTCCCTTGTAAAACCGGAAGAAATTTTGTATAATAATAAAGGTTGATAATATGCGGAAAATCCGCGTGGGAAGTGATTTAGTTGAAGAAAGACCCGTCAAAACAGAGCTTTGGCGGCAAGCTTTTTCAAGGGCTGATAACCTTTTTGGTTTACATATTTTTCCGACCGAAGATAATTTACGCGGATAAAACGCTGAAAAAACGGCTGAAAAAACAGCCCTGCGTTTTTGTCGCGAACCACACTCATCTCTTCGACGGAGCGTTTTGTGGAGCGGTTTTGCGAAGATACAAGCCGTGGGTGCTGGTGACGAAAAAGTGGTTTGAAAAGAAAAAGGTCGGCAAGCTGATTTCGCTTTGTCGGTGCATTTCGATAAGTCTGGACGAAGCGGACGGCGAGTGGTTTAAGACCGCCGAGGAGATAATAAATCGCGGCGGCTCGCTTATGATTTTCCCTGAGGGCGCGCTGTCGAAAAGCGGTGAAATCGGCGAATTCAAGCCAGGCGCGGCGCTTCTTTCCGCGAAACACGGCGTTCCGATTGTCCCGTGTACGATTTACGGGAAGTACAAATTCTTCTTTGGAATGCGTATGAAATTCTATATCGGGGAACCGATTGAGAGTGATTGCCCGCCCGATATGCGCCACAGCAAATACGCGCGAGAGCTGATTGCAAAGGCAAAAACGGCGGTTGAGGGCAACCGAGAACTGCTTGAAAAGCGTTTTGGGAAAGCCGAAAAGTGACGACAAATCGACTTGCGGGATGTCTGCGAAGGCTGATTACAAGGCAGTTGAGGGCAATCTGAAGGTGCTTGAAAATCGTTTTGGGAAAGCCGGAAAGTGACGACAAATCGACTTGCGGAATGTCCGCGAAGGCTGATTACAAGGCGGTTGAGGGCAACCGCGAACTGCTGGAAAAGCGTTTCGGGAAAGCCGAAAAGTGACGACAAATCGACTTGCGGAATGTCCGCGAAGGCTGATTGCAAGGCGGTTGAGGGCAACCGCGAACTGCTGGAAAAGCGTTTTGGGAAAGCCGAAAAGTGACCGAAAATCAACTTGCGGAATGTCCGCGAAGGCTGATTACAAGGCGGTTGAGGGCAACCGAGAACTGCTTGAAAAAAGGTAAAAAACGGCGAAAAAGCCGATAAAATATGGAGGTTTTACTATGAATCACGAAGAAATTTGCGCTAAAATCAAGGCTATGCTGGTGGAAAATCTGAGAATTCCCGAGGACGAGCTGGAGTATGAATCCGAGCTTTTCGGCGATGATATCGGGCTTGATTCCATCGATTCTATCGAGATTATTGCGGGTATCGACAACCTTTTCGGCGTGCAGATGACCGGCGCTGCCAGAGAGAATTTCCAGACCGTCGAGACTCTTGCAAAGTATGTTGAAGAGCATCTTTAATCTTTGATTTTGATTTGTTTTCCCTCTTTTTTCGGGGGAAAACAAATTTTTTTCGCTTCGTCAAATTCAACAAATTTGCAGCTTTTTGCACACTTTATCTCGATAAAGCAAAGTGCCGTTTTTGAGCATTTTCGATGATTTTCGGTGATTTTTGCGCAAAATAATTTCACTTGTTTTTTGACGCGCGAAATTTTTTGTTGAAATTTCACAAGCGTTTTCAACTTGAACTTTGTTGAATCATTGCTGCTGTTGAAAACTCTCGGCAATTTGCATAAATTGTGCCGATGTGAATTTTTGTGGTGCGTGTGTGTGTGTTGAACGCAGGCGGGCTTTTCGGGGGGCGCGAGGACGGTGCTTGGGCGGGGCGCTTGAACGGGCGCGAGAACGCTTCAAAGCGCGAGTGGTGCGGTCTCGGGGAGTGCGTGTGTGTTGAACGAGGTCGGCTGTTCGGGAGTGCGGCGCGGTTCTTGGCGAGAACGCTTGAGAGGGCGCGAGGACGGTGCTTGGGCGGGGGCGCTGAATGGGCGCGGGAACGCTTCAAAGCGCGAGTGGTGCGGTCTTGGGGAGTGCGGTGCGTGTGGAACGCAGGCGGGCTTTTCGGGGGCGCGGCGCGGTTCTTGGCGAGAACGCTTGAGAGGGCGCGGGGCGCTGAATGGGCGCGGGAACGCTTCAAAGCGCGAGTGGTGCGGTCTCGGGG
>CAMEQX010000210.1 GCA_945933905.1 uncultured Clostridia bacterium | reverse complement strand
TTATGCTCAACGTAATCGACCTTATCAGAAAGAGCCAGCAGGGCAGAAGCTACAAGCTGTACGCGGTTGTTGCGCCGTCGATTTCCAGCCAGTTCAACTACGCAAAGCTCGGACAGGTCATCACGGGCATTAAGCAGCTTGGCTTCCACACGGTTGTTGAGGCGGCTCTGGGAGCGGATATTGTTGCTCTCGCCGAGGGTAAGGAGCTTGCGGAAAAGGGCTTCTTGACAAGTTCTTGCTGTCCCGCTTTTGTGGATTTTGTTCATAAGAACTTCCCCGAGATGTCGGAGAACGTTTCCCATAATCTGTCACCTATGGCAGCGATTGCCAAGTACATAAAGCAGACCGACAAGGACGCGAAAATCGTGTTTATCGGGCCTTGCACCGCAAAGAAAATGGAGTTCCAGAAGGAAGACGTCAAGCCGTATATCGACTCGGTTCTGACGTTCGAGGAGCTTCAGGCGCTGTTTGACAGCCGCGATATCGATATCACAACGCTTGACGAGGGCGTTTTGGACAACGCTTCCTACTACGGAAGAATTTTCGCGCGCTGCGGCGGACTTTCGGACGCTGTTGCCGAGAGCTTGAAGGAACAGGGAATTACCGATTTCGATTTGAAGGCAATTTCGTGCGACGGTATCGAGGAGTGCAGAATTGCGCTGCTGAAGAAGAGCAAGGGCGTTCTGGACGCGAATTTCATCGAAGGTATGGCTTGTATCGGCGGCTGTATCGGCGGCGCGGGCTGCCTGACGCACGGCGCGAAGGACAAGTCCGAGGTTGACAAATACGGCAAGGAAGCGATGGAAAAGACGATTACGGACGCGGTTTCCGTGCTGAAATGACGGACAAAATCGACGCCTTGACGGCGGAAATGATAAGCTTCTTTTCGGGCGATGCGAAGCGAATTCAGCATTTTCTCAAGGTTCACGCGTTTTCCGCGCTAATCGGCAGAGCGGAGCACCTTGACGAGCACACGCTTTTTGTGCTGGAAGCGGCGGCGCTGGTTCACGATATCGGGATAAAGCCAGCCGAGCGGCTCTACGGGAGCTGCGGCGGGAAGCTTCAAGAAAAGCTCGGTCCCGACGAAGCGCGCCCCATTCTCGAAAAACTCGGCTTTCCCGAGGAGGATACCGCGAGAATTTGCTTTCTGATTTCGCGCCACCACACCTACACGGATATCGGCGGGATTGATTTGCAAATCCTGATTGAAGCGGATTTTCTCGTCAATCTTTACGAGGACAATTCCTCTCCCGAAGCGGTTTTAGCGGCTTATCGAAACGTTTTCTCGACGAAAACGGGAAAAGAGCTTTGCCGTAAAATTTACGGAGAAACGATTTTTGAATAATCACCGAAAACGGTCTTGAAAAGGGCCGTTTTTCTCTTGACTTATTTTGTAAAATGTGGTAAAATTATGTGGGAAAAGGGGGAAATTATGTTTCTTGATGAAATCAAAATCGGCGAGAAAATCGAGATTTCGCCCGCTGTTATCGAGGAAGAGGAAATGCTTGCGTTTTCGCGGCGGTTCAACAACATTCCCGTTCACACCGACGCGGAATACGCGAAAACCACGAAATTCGGCAGACCGCTTGCTTCGGGGGTGATGTCGTTTTTGGCTGTTTGGGCAAATTACGTTCAGCTTGATTTTGCGGGAGAACAGCTTATCGCGGGAAAATCCACGAAAATCGAGTGGTTCAAGCCGGTGTTCGCGGGCGATGTTTTGACGGGAACGGCAGAGGTTACCGCGATAACACCGCGAAACGAGTACAACGGCGTGCTTGAGGTGACGATTGAGGTGTTCAATCAGAGCGGCGAGCTTGTGCTGAAAAACGTGACCGAGAGCATTGTGAAGCGGAAATAACTGAAAGGAATTACATAGATGAACAGAGAATATCTTATGGGCAACGGCGCGATTGCCCTCGGAGCGCTCAAAGCGGGCGTTAAGGTCTGAACGCCGTCGTCCGAAATTATCGAAAACATCGTGAAGTACAAGTCGCCCGAGGTTTACGCCGAGTGGTCGGTGAACGAAAAAGCGGCTCTGGAAGTGGCGGCAGCGGCGGCTTATTCGGGCGCGAGAACGCTCGTCACGATGAAACAGGTCGGGCTGAATGTCGCGTCCGACCCGCTGATGTCGCTGGCTTATGTCGGTGTGAAGGGCGGAATGGTTGTGGTTGTCGCGGATGACCCCGGACCGATTTCCTCGCAGACCGAGCAGGACACGCGTGTTTTCGCGGAGTACGCTAGAATTCCCGTTTTCGACCCGTCAAGCCCCGAGGAAGCGTTCGAGATGATTCAGCAGGCGTTTAACTGCTCGGAAAAATACCGCACGCCCGTGATTTTCCGCCCGACAACCCGCGTTTGTCACGCGTATGCTTCGGTTGAATTTGACGGTGCCGAGCCGCGTTCTTACGAGGGCTTTGTCAAGGACTCGAAGAAGTGGGTGATTTTCCCGCGGCTTTCGTTTATGAACCACGAGCTGATTGAAAAGCGAAATCCCGAAATCGCCGAGGATTTCTCGGACAGCGGGCTGAATTTCGCGCACGGCTCGGGCAAAAAAGCGGTTTTCGCGTCGGGAGTGAGTTACGCTTATGCAAAGGAGTTTCTGCAAAACCGCGAGGACGTTGTGTTGGCGAAGATTTCCACGCCGCATCCGTTCCCCGAGAAATTCGCGCTTTCGGTTCTCGAAAACGTCGAAGAAGCGCTTTGTTTCGAGGAACTCAGCCCGTACATTGAACAAAATCTGCTGAAAATCGCGGGAAAGCATCATCTTCCTGTCAAAATTTTCGGCAAAACAACCGGCAACGGCAAGCTGTCGGGGGAAAATTCTGCGGATATTGCCGAGGAAATAATCGGTGGATTTTTGGGTGATAAGGCGGCGGAAAAGCGCGATTTTTCGGATATGCCGAAGCTGCCCGTAAGACCGCCGGTTTTGTGCGCGGGATGTCCGCATCGAGCTTCATTTTACGCGGTGAAAACAGCGATGAGCGGGAAAAAGGCGATTTTCTGCGGGGACATCGGCTGCTACACGCTCGGAAACGCGATGCCGCTTGATATGACCGACACTTGCTTGTGTATGGGCGCGGGAATTACGATGGCGCAGGGCTTCGCGCGCGTTGAGAAGGACGCGACTTGCTTTGCGTTTGTCGGCGACTCGACGTTTTTCGCGTCGGGAGTGACGGGGGTTGTGAACGCCGTGTACAACCGCGCGGATATGATTTTGTGCGTTCTCGACAACTCCACGACAGCGATGACGGGACATCAGCCGCACCCCGGCACAGGAAAAAATCTGATGGACGACATCACCTCGCGCGTTGATTTGACGAAGGTGCTGGAGGGTATCGGCGTTGCGAAAAGCGTGACTGTTGACCCGCTTGATTTGGATAACGCGGTGAAACCGGTGACGGAGTGCGCGGCGCTTGACGGAGTGAAAGCGATTATCTTCAAGTCGCCGTGTATCGCGGTTGAAAAATCGGCGAAAAAGATGACGGTGGACGAAAGCTGCGTGATGTGCGAAACGTGTATCAACGAAATCGGCTGCCCCGCGCTTTCGGCGGGCGGCGAGGGAATTTCGATTGACGCGACGCTTTGCACGGGCTGCGGACTTTGCGCGCAGATTTGCCCTGTGAGCGCGATAAAGCTTGTCGGAGGTGACGCAAATGGATAAGAGCATACTTTTGTGCGGCGTTGGCGGACAGGGAACGGTTCTCGCGTCAAAGCTGATTGCGGCGGCGTTTATGCA
>CAMEQX010000209.1 GCA_945933905.1 uncultured Clostridia bacterium | reverse complement strand
GTTCCTTCGGATAAAAGTGTTTGTCGCAGAGCTCATTCTCCAAACTAAAGCTCTCGTTCAAAAGTCCGAAAAAAGTATTTCCCGTTTCCATAAATTTCTCCTAAAATCAAGTTTTCCGCAAAAATTTGCCTTATTTCTTTCTCATCGTGAGAGAAATTCTCCCGCGCTTCAAATCGACGTCAAGCACCCTAACCTTCACGACGTCGTTTACCTTCACGACATCAAACGGGTTCTTGACAAATCTGTCCGCGAGCTGAGATATGTGAACAAGACCGTCCTCGTGAACGCCGATATCCACGAACGCGCCGTAATCCACAACGTTGCGTATGGTACCGACAAGCTCCATTCCCGGCTTCAAATCCTTCAATTCCATAACATCGCCGCTTCTCATCAAGGGCGGCGGAAGCTCGTCGCGCGGGTCGCGGCCGGGCTTTTCAAGCTCCTTCACGATATCGTTGAGCGTCGGCAATCCCGCGCCCGTTTCCTCGGAAACATCGCGCAATTTCACCGATTTCAGCTTCTCGCGGATTTTGTCGGCATTTCCAAGCTCACCCTCGGAAATCCCGCTCTTTTCCATTAAAAGCTTCGCGGCATTGTAGCTCTCGGGGTGAATTCCCGTGTTGTCAAGCGGGTTTTTGCCGCCCGAAATTCTCAGAAATCCCGCGCACTGCTCGTAGGCTTTTGCTCCGAGCTTCTTGACTTTCAAAAGCTGCTTTCGGTCGGTGAACTCGCCGTTTTCCTCGCGATAAGAAACAATATTCTTGGCAACAGCGGAATTTATGCCCGAAATGTACGACAAAAGCGAATATGAAGCCGTGTTCAAATCAACGCCGACCGAGTTTACGCAGTCCTCGACAACACCTTTCAGCGCGTCGTCAAGGCGGGCTTTCGGCATATCGTGCTGATACTGCCCGACGCCGATTGCCTTCGGGTCAATTTTGACAAGCTCTGCAAGCGGGTCTTGAAGTCTGCGGGCGATTGAAACCGCGCTTCTCAGCGAAACATCATAATCGGGAAACTCCTCCGCGGCAAGCTTTGACGCGGAATAAACCGACGCGCCCGCCTCGGATACAACCATATACTGAACCTTGTGCGTAACAGCTTTTATAAGCTCTGCGGTGAACTGCTCGGTTTCGCGGGAAGCCGTGCCGTTGCCGATTGCAATAGTTGAAACGTGGTGCTTTTCAATCATATTCGAGAGCACGCGCTTTGCCGTTTCCGCCTCATTTTTGGAGCGCGTGAGATACACAATCGCGGTGTCCAGCACCTTTCCCGTGTTATCCACAACCGCGCATTTACAGCCGTGCGCGTAGCCCGGGTCAAGACCGAGAGTTACGGTATTTTTCACGGGCGGCGCCATAATCAGCTGCTTCAGATTTGACGCGAAAACCTTGATTGCGCCCTCGGCAGCGTTTGCCGTGAGCTCCGAGCGAACCTCGCGCTCGATTGACGGGAAAATCAACCGCTTGAAGCTGTCCTCGCAGGCGTTTCTGACGAGATTTCCGCAAATACTTGTGTTCTTTACAAGCTCCTTCACGCACATCTTCTCGCCAACGCCCTCGGCAAGCGTTACCGCAACCTTCAGCGCGTCCTCTTTCTCTCCCCTGTCAAGCGCAAGAACACGGTGTCCCGCGATTTTCCCGACCGGCTCGGAGTACTCGAAGTAATTTTTGTACACCTCGTCTGCTTCCTCGGAAGCCGCCGTTGATGATATAACGCCGTGCGCGAAAATCTCCTCACGCAGCTTTTTACGCAGCTCCGCGTTGTCCGACAAGTCCTCGGCGATGATATCCAAAGCGCCCTGAATTGCCTCCTCAGCCGAATTCACGCCCTTTTCGGCATTGACAAAAGCCTCGGCTTCCTTCTCGGGAACAGTCGCGGTGTTCTGCGCCAAAATCAGCTCTGCAAGCGGCTCCAGACCTTTTTCGCGGGCAACCGAGCCGCGCGTCTTGCGCTTGGGCTTGAACGGGCGGTAGATGTCCTCGACCTCGACCAAAGTTTCCGCTTTTTCGATTGCCGCAGCGATTTCATCGGTCATTTTCTCCTGCTCGGTTATCGAAGAAGCAATCTCCTCCTTGCGCTTTTCAAGATTGCGAAGATAGGTCAATCTGTCGGAAAGCTCACGCAAAATCGTGTCGTCAAGCGAGCCCGTCTGCTCCTTGCGGTAGCGCGCGATAAACGGAATTGTCTTGTCGTCGTCAATCAGCGCAACCGTGTTTTCAACCTGCTCCAGCCGCAGATTAAATTCTTTTGCAAGTTTTTCGTTAATGTTCATAAAAAATCTCCTAAAAATTTAATACTTTATTATTTTACCACATATTTTTTATAATTTCAAGTACATTCTCTCTTCAATTTATCCCTGTACTTTTCAAAATCAAAAACCGCTATGACTCGGAGAAAAATATAAACTATCTGAATATGAAAACCTATCGCAAGGAGCTTTCGGGATTACTACGAACAATCTCGATATTTTCGAGGTTCAAAACCGCCTTGACGATTTCATAAAGCTTTGCAGTGACCCCGTGAAAAAAACGATGGCTATGGCGAGGCTCTCCGCAAGGAAGTCGGCGAGAATTTTGTCAAAGAATTTGAGATGATGAGCTATCAAAAGTATCTCGAAAGCAACAATCTCGAGGACGGCGACAACGCGAAAAAGTCCTATACGGATTACGTCGCGGAGAAAAAGGAAAAAGTCGAGAGATTTAGTCTGAAAGCGGTTGAGGAGCTCGGGAAGGTTCAGTTTGATTTCCCCAATCCCAAGGACCATAACGAATATGTCGAAAAATCCGCAAGACTTAACCACATCGGGACAATGGCAATGGACTTGTTCCAGTCAATCAAGCCCCTTAAGGAAAACAAAATCGCGCCCACCGACGCCAAGATGAATAAGCTTACGGAGCGCTCTCAGACGGTTTATGATTATGTCAGCGCCAAGCTTTATCCCCTTATTCAAATCAACAACTGCGCGAGAAAATACAGCTGTTTTCTTGCAGGCAAGGTGTTTGTGGAAACAAATGAGTTCTTCCCGTTTAATCACGTCAATGTAGCAGCGCAGGCAAAGTCTTCGCTCAACAAAATCTACGAAAAGACAAGAGATGTAAACACATTTGGCGATATTATGAACAACGAGAAGCTCAACTGCGACCTATCCGCCATAGGTTTCACAGTGAATAATATGCTTTATGTCAACGATGAACGCGCGGCAAAAGCTCATCTCTCCGCCTTCCTTCGCGCAAAAAATCCGGTTGACACGGCTTATATCAACGAGCAAAACAAATGCGCTTTAAACTTCGGAAAACCGTATTTTTACGCCATTGATGAAGGTACAATTATCTCGGGTTACAACGACTCCATCAACAAAATGAAAACGTTTGTTGACACGGAGAAAACGATAAGAGAAGGCGGCTCGGTTTCGCAGGCTTTTGAGGATAAAATACGCACGGATAAGGAAAGCGTCCGCGAGGTTATTTCCTTTGACAAGCTTTTGGGAGATAAACCGAAGGAAACTGCAAAAACCGTAAAATCCGCCGAAATGAAAGTTCCCGAAATCAAAACTCCCGACAAGAAATAATCCGAATTTTTACAACAAAAAGCCCCCTGTTTTTGACAGAGGGCTTTTTGTTGAGCCTATTCAAGCCAAATTCTTTACAATCGTAAGGTGATTTTTTCCGTCGGAAAACTTGTAAATCACATCGTCCATCGTGTTTTTGACCATATAAATCCCAAGCCCGCCGATT
>CAMEQX010000208.1 GCA_945933905.1 uncultured Clostridia bacterium | reverse complement strand
CTTTGATCGGATGCAGACGCTGAAAGCCGAGATGGATGATCTCACCGCCCGGATGTCCCGGGGGGAAAGTGACGAGGTACTGCTGCGGCGATACGGTGAACTGACCGCCCGCTTTGAGGCGCTGGGCGGATATGACACCGGCACCGCCAAAAATAAGGTGGCCAACGGTTTGTCCATCGGCGCCGATGATTATATAACCAAACCGTTTAACCCGCTGGAGCTTGCCGCGCGAGTTAAAGCGCAGCTTCGGCGGTACAAGAGCTACAACTCCGAGCCCTCCGCAAGCATTTTCGAGTACGACGGGCTTTCGATTAACAAGGACAACCACACCTGCTCCCTGTTTGATAAGGAAATCTCGCTCACTCCAACCGAATTCAACATCTTATGGCTGCTTTGCGAGAACGCGGGAACGGTTGTTTCGTCCGAAAAAATCTTCGAGAGCGTTTGGGGCGAGGATTATCTTGACAGCAACAATACCGTGATGGTGCACATTCGCAGAATACGCGAAAAGCTCGGCGAAAAGCCGCGCGCGCCGCATTACATAACGACAGTTTGGGGGGTTGGCTACAAAATTGAAAAACCGCATTCTAAATAAATATATCGGAAAACTAGCAATTTTCACGGCAATTTTCGTTGCCACAGCGGTGCTTTTGAGATTTCTTTTCTTCGATGTCGCGTATAACCTTTTTCAAGGTGCAGCCTCGGACTTTGACGGCTTCCGCGATTTTGCCGCAAGTGTTTATGATTTTGTTTACTATTATCAAAAAGAAATCGTGATAATCGCTTATTTAGTCGGCTTTCTTGTCATCACAATCCGCACGGTTTCGCGTCTCGGGAAACTGCTTTCGCTCACGGAAAATGCGCTCAATGACGAGAAATCTGTGGTTTTCGCGGAGGATTGCCCCGAGGAGCTGAAAACCTTTTCGGTTTCCGTGAAAAATTATCGCGACAGAATTCAGATAAACGAACAGGCGCGGCAGCTTGCCGAGCAGCAGAAAAACGACCTTATCGTGTACCTCGCGCACGACCTGAAAACGCCGCTCACGTCGATTATCGGCTATCTCGGAATACTCGAGGACTCGCCCGATTTGCCGCGTGAACAGCGCGCGAAATACGTCGGGATAACGCTTGACAAGGCGTATCGGCTCGAGCAGCTGATAAACGAGTTTTTCGAGATAACGCGGCTGAATTTGAGCGAGCTTTCGCTTGAAAAAACAAACGTTGACCTGTCGGTGATGCTCAATCAGCTTGTCGAGGAATTTTACCCGCTGCTCGAGGAAAAACGAATGGCGATTTCCTGCGATATCGAGAGCGGAATTCGGCTCAGCGCAGACGCCGACAAGCTTGCCCGCGCGCTCGACAATCTTTTGCGAAACGCCGTAAATTACGGCTGGGACGAGAGCGAGGTTAAGCTCTCCGCGCATTTTTCGGGGAGCAATATCGTGATAACTCTCGCAAACCGCGGCGATGAAATTCCCGCGGAAAAGCTCACGCGGATTTTCGACAAATTTTGCCGCCTCGACAGCTCCCGCCGCAGCAAAACCGGCGGCGCGGGACTTGGTCTTGCGATAACAAAGCAGATTATCGAGCTTCATAACGGCACGATTTCCGCCGCGTGCAGCGGAAACGATATCACTTTTACAATCGTTCTCCCGATGTAAGAAAATCTTAATTTTTTCGTAATTTTTCCTTAAAACAAAACTCGCTCCTCGGGCTTATAATAAAGCTCGGGGAGTGATTTTTATGAAACAAAAATTTGTGGTGATTTTGATTTTGACGGCGATTATCGCGGCTGTTTTTCTTGTCCCGAAACAGAAAAACACGCTTGCTTTTGACAACTCGGAAATCTGCTCTTTTGCAGCGGAAAACGGCTTAAATCCAAGCGATTATCCAAACGAGCTGGTCGCGATGCTTGAGCGAAATCCCGAAACGCGCGATTTTGTGCTGAACTATCCGCTGAAAAAGGACGCGAAATTTGACTGCACGGTGACTTTGCCCGAGGACAAGAGCGTGCCGCTGTTTTTGCAGTGGGACGAGCGCTGGGGTTATCTCGGGTATTCGGGTGAGCTTTTGGGACTTAGTGGCTGCGGCCCGACAACGCTTTCGATGGCAGCCGCGTTTCTTCTCAAGGACGAGACGCTTTCGCCCGCTTACATAGCCAAATTCAGCGAGGAAAACGGCTTTTCGAGCTACAAAAACGGCTCGTGCTGGACGCTTATGAGCGAGGGCGCGAAACGGCTCGGGCTGCGCTCTGAGGAGCTTCCGCTGTGGGAAGGAAGTATGGTGAATGCGCTTTGCGAGAACGAGCTGATAATCTGCGCGATGGGCAAGGGCGATTTCACGTCAAGCGGGCATTTTATCCTGATTTGCGGCTATGAAAACGGGTTGTTTTCCGTGCGCGACCCGAACAGCAAAGCACGCTCCGAACGGCTTTGGAGCTACGAAACACTTTCAACGCAAATCGACGGAATGTGGGCGGTCGGAGCGTGATTTTCGTTAGACTGCGTTACGAGATAAGAAACCGAAACGGAAAAGCTGCGTTCAGCGAGAAAACACAATCGACTTTTCGGAAATACTTCCGAAAATGCTTTATTCAAATAATTGACAAGCTTGGGGAACTATGCTATAATGTTATCAAACGAATTCTGACGGAGGATTGAAAATGGAAGACAATTCAAAAAACGCTCAAAAGAAAAAGCTATACATAACAGAATTTGATATTTTCAGATTTCTCGCCGAAAACAGCTCCGAGAAAAAGCCCGTTTCCATAAATCTGATTTCCGCGTATTTTTCAAGATGTATCGAATACGCCGAGGACGCGGGGCTTGAGGATTTTCACGATTTGAAAAAGAAAACCTTTTCAGCCGTGCTTTCCGAGGTGAAAAAGCATATAGACTCCGCGGATATCAACGAGAGCGTCCGCACCTACGTCAAGCGCACCGTAAAAAAATATCTTGACAGCGAGCTTTTGCCGGGATTTTTTATCACTCGGAAAACCACCGAAAAAACATCAAGCAAAACCTCCGCAGAAAAGGTCTATTTTATCCGCACTCCCCTATCGGAAAATCAGATTATTCTCCTTCGCGACGCGATAAGCGTTTTCCCTTACGCAGAGCAAAACAAAACCGCCGATATCGTAAACTCCCTCAACAAGCTCACGCCCGTTTATAATCGCGAAAAATACTGTCCCGAAATCGTAAACGCCGATAAATACAGAGGAAGCTATTATGAAAATCTTGAGGAAATCAGAAAAGCTTTCGCGGGAATTATGGGCGGAAAACGTAACGGAGAAATCAAAAAGCTTCGCTTTATTTACTGTAAATACAACGAGAAAAAGGAGCTTGTCCCCTCGGTCCGCGACGGAAAAGAAACCCGCGAGGTCAATCCCGTAAAGGTTTTGTGGGCAAACGGATATTACTATCTCGTGGCGTTTTATATCGAAAACGAAAAGGTCAGATACATAAATTTCCGCATAGACCGTATGAAAAAGGTCGAGTGTCTTGAAGAAAACGCCGAGTCCATACAGGCGGCGCTTCCAAGAGAATCAAAAAAGGCTATCGAAACCAAACAAACGCTCAAGAAGCTGAAGAAATTGGGCAGAGATTTCAGCGGCGTTGTCAATCCAAAGGATATCGAAAATTCAAAGCGATTTGACGACAGCGGCTTTTCCGTTGCGAAATACAAGTCCGCTCACCCTGTTATGTACACGGAAAAGGAGCTTCCGATTATCAGAATAAAGTGCCGTACAGAGCGAATGAATAACGCCATCGACACCTTTGGATTTGAC
>CAMEQX010000207.1 GCA_945933905.1 uncultured Clostridia bacterium | reverse complement strand
TAAACGAGGGCGCTTCGGCAATGAGCTGCGATGAAAAGGTGTCCGAAGAGGAATTTGCGTTCGCGAGGAAAATCATCGGCTCCTGCGGTATAACAGAGGTTGTGCCGATTGACAAGATGAAAGAGGTTATCGCGATAAACGGAAGCTCCCCCGCGTTCATCTACCTCTACGCGAAGGGCTTTATCGATTACGCGGAGAAAGTCGGAATTGACAAGGACGCAGCTCTGCGGCTTTTCGCGCAGTCGCTTATCGGCTCGGCGAAAATGATGACCGAAAGCGGAATGACGGTTGACGAGATGATAAAACAGGTTTCAAGCCCCGGCGGAACAACGCTTGCGGGACTTGACGAGCTGTACAAGGGAAAGCTCACCGAAACGGCGGTAAAGGCTTGCGAGGCTTGCACAAAGCGCGCTTATGAGCTTGGCGCAAAGAAGTGAAAAGGAGAAAACTATGGTTGTAATCGAACTTGAAAACGGAAAGAAAATAAAGCTGGAGCTTTACCCCGACAAAGCGCCCATCACCTGCGCGAATTTCGAGAAGCTGGTTCGCGAGGGCTTTTATGACGGGCTGATTTTCCACCGCGTAATCAGCGGGTTTATGATTCAGGGCGGCGACCCCGAGGGCACGGGAATGGGCGGCTCAAAGGAGAAAATCAAGGGCGAGTTCTCGATGAACGGCGTGCCGAACGACTTGAAGCACACGCGCGGCGTGATTTCAATGGCGCGCTCGATGAACCCGAATTCCGCGTCAAGCCAGTTTTTCATAATGCACAAGGACGCTCCGCATCTTGACGGGCAGTATGCGGCTTTCGGGAAGGTTGTCGAGGGGATTGAAGCGGTTGATGAAATCGCGGAGAGCAAGACCGACTACAACGACCGCCCGCTGAATGACATCAGAATGAAAAAGGTTTATATCGAGGAATAACATTATCAAGCGCAGTGAAAAATCTGCGCTTGTTTTGTTTTTTGTGCATTTTCTACAAAATTTTCCGTGTTTTTTTGGAATTAGACCGATTGTTTTATTGAAATGCGGCGGATTTGTTTATTGTAACTATTGACAAATTGCATTTTTTATAGTAAAATTTAATAATAGGGGAATTATGTCCAAAATTAAAAATTGTTAAAGAGGTTTAAAATGCGTTTTGGCAGCGTTGAGTTTTTTAAGGTACTGATAAAAGTAGTACTTGCTATATTTTTCTTTGTGCCGCTCGCGCTTGCGATTGTATTCGGCATTTTCTGGGCAAAGCAGAGCACGGAGCTTTCCGAGGTGAAAAAGGAAAACGAAAAGCTTTCGGCAACGGCGCAAATTCTCACAGAAGAAAAAGCGGGAACAGTCGAGGATTTCTGCGCGATTTTCGCGAAAAGCGGGCTTTCCTACACGGAGTTTATAAAGCAGATAAACGACAGCAAGAGCGTTTCTGCCGAGAGCTTTTACAAACTGCTTTCGGCAAGCGGGCTTTCCGATAAGGATTTGCTGAAGCTGATTGTCAAAAAGGACGAAGTAGGCGCTGATGAATTCTACGAAATCCTCTCGCAGAACGGGATTTCCGATAAGGATTTGATTTCCGCTATCGCCAAGAAAAACGGCGGCGAAAACTGGTATGGAATTCTGTCGGAGCTTGGGCTTTCCGACAAGGAAATCGTTGATTATCTCAACGAAAAGAACGGCTGGGAGAGCGGCGGGACAACTCCGTCCGAGAAAAATCCCTACGCGGATATCCACACGGATATGGTCGTGACAGCGCCCGCGAATTACGTCCGCGAGGAAAACACGGTTTATCTCACCTTCGACGACGGTCCTTCGGATAATACATATTCGATTTTGCAATATCTTAGAAATTACGGCGTGAAGGCAACGTTTTTCGTTGTCCCGAACCGCAGCGAATACTGCTACACATTATTAAAGGCAATCGCCGCGGACGGTCACGCGATAGGTATTCACACCGCTTCGCATAAATATGATGAAATTTACGCTTCCGTGGAAAGCTATCTCGATGATTTCTACGAGGCGTGGAATATGGTTTATGAGGCAACGGGGATAAAATGCGAGATTTTCCGCTTCCCCGGCGGCAGCATAAACGACTTTAACGCGAAAACCCGCAATGATATTATTGCCGAGATGTCCCGCAGAGGCTTCCGTCACTTCGACTGGAGCGTTGACAGCGGCGACGCGGCGGGCGCTTCGTGGACGCAGATGTGGAACTCCGTGCCCGCGGATATCAAGGCGAATTACGACAAGAATTTCCGCTCGGTTGTGCTTATGCACGACTCCGACAGCACAACAAATACGGTTCTCGTTCTGGGAGATTTGCTCAAGAAATTCACAAGCGAGGGCATTTACAAATTCGATAAAATCAACAACGACACCCAGCCCGTGCAGTTTGCGGGACCGTTCGCTTAAACGAATTCAGGGGAAAATACAGGATTTGGAAAGGAAAAGCTATGAGTATAAAGGATAATTTTTCTCAGGCGGTTAAGGAGCTGTGGAAAAAGGACAGCCAAGAGCCGAAAAAACCCGACGCTATGCCCGAAAACTCGCCGACCGAGCTGGACAAATATCTCAGAGAGCCCGAGCAGCAAAGCGCGGTTAATATTCCCGTAGAGCAAAATAGCGGTGAAGTGCCGCTTGAAACGCCCTACTATCGCGCTACCGAAGAACAGCCCGCCGCTCCTCAGCAGCCCGCTGCGCCTCAGCAGAACAGCGCTGCCGCAAACGCAAATCCCACTGTAAATCAGGCGGCAAATCAGGCGGCTCCGGAACAGGCTCCCGTTCAGGAAAATATCAATCAGCAGAGCGCTCAGGCACAGAACGAGCAGGCTGCTTACAATCAGAATATCAGGAATATCAGAAGCAGTATCGGGCAGAATAATCAGAACGAATATAACGGCGGCTATGCAGCTTCCGCGCCGAATAATTTCAATCAGGGCTACGGCGGGTACATTCCCCCGACTCCGAACGGCGTTCCTATGCAGCAGTCAAACGAGACAGAGGAAGTCACCGTTATTTCCAAGAATACAATAATCGACGGAAATATCCGCTCGCTTGCAAATATGCAGATTGACGGCAATATCAAGGGCAACGTTGAAACAACGCGAAATCTTGATATGAGCGGAAAGGTTATCGGCGATATCACCTGCAACAACGCGGGAATGAACTCTGCGGCAATGCAGGGAAATATG
Source organism: uncultured Clostridia bacterium (assembly GCA_945933905.1). Lineage (GTDB taxonomy): Bacteria > Bacillota > Clostridia > Oscillospirales > Ruminococcaceae > CAG-115. The sequence goes on along the minus strand of CAMEQX010000207.1, from coordinate 619 downwards.
TCCCTTAAAGGTCGTCTGAGAATGGACAGAGATACCATTCTTATCGGCGATTTGTCCTCGCAGTATGCCGATATCAACGGCAGAGTGCGCGGAAAGCTGGATATTGTCGGAAAGGCTGAGCTGAAGCGCGACGCGATTGTTTTCGGCGATATCAACGCTTCTACGATTGCCGTAACGGACGGCGCGATTATTCAGGGCTATGTTAACACAACCTTCCTCTCCAAAGAGGACAGCAGAAACGTATTCCCCGACGCAATTTCTCTCGACAGCAAGGAAACCAAAAGCGAATAAAGGTAACCTATGAGCGAAAAAAAAACAAATCAAAGCAAGGTGCCGCTTATTTCAACGATTGTTGTGGCGGTGCTGGCGGTGGCGGCGGTGGTCGCGCTGATTTTAATTCTGAACAAGCCCGCGGAGAATAAGCCCGCGCCGAGCAGCGAGGTTTTTCGTCCTACGGCGGAGCTTGAGCAGGAATGCGAGTATGCCGCGCACGACCTTGTTAAAGAGAGCTATGAGATAATCAGATTGTTTGTAACCGAGGGACTTCCTCACCTTGACGAGCCCTACGGAAATGCTCCCGAGGACAAGATTTTCACGGTTAACACGGAAAAAAGCCGCG
>CAMEQX010000206.1 GCA_945933905.1 uncultured Clostridia bacterium | reverse complement strand
GTTCTTGCCGACAGGCACGACAGGCGGCTGCTTATGATGATAGGCGACGGCTTTTCCGCGCTCGGAATACTTTACATACTGATTTGTATGATAAACGGCGGAGCGGCTCTCTGGCAGATTTGCTTGGGTGTGTTTATTAGTTCAACTTTTTCCGCGCTGCTTGAACCGTCTTACAGAGCGACAGTGACCGACCTTCTCACAAAAGAGGAATACTCAAAGGCAAGCGGAATGGTGAGCCTTGCGGGAAGCGCGAGATATCTCGTTTCACCCGTGCTTGCGGGAGCTTTGTTGACAATCAGCGATATAAAGCTGCTGCTGATAATAGACATCTGCACATTCTTCCCCACGGTAATAGCCGCCGCTTTTGTTAAAAAGAAAATTGCTTCAAAGCCGGCTGAGAAAGACGTTTCCTTCATAGAAAGCCTGAAAATCGGCGGAAAAGCTGTTACCGGAAACAAGGGAGTATTTGTGCTTATTCTTGTATCTTCTCTTATAACTTGCTTTATGGGCGTTTTTCAGCTTCTCGCGCAGCCGCTTGTCCTCGCCTTCGCCGACAGCGCAACGCTTGGTACCGCGGAAACGATATGCGCCTGCGGAATGTTGGTTTCGGGACTTATTCTCGGCGCTGTCGGGATAAAAAAGCGTTATGTGAAGATATTGAGCATTTCGTTGTTCCTTTCGGGAATAGGAATGATAGGCTTCGGACTTTGCGAACAACTGCCTTGATTATCTTGTCAGAACAAATATCCCCGATGAGCTTCAAGGGCGCGCTTGGGGACTGATAGGCTTTATCTCGCAGCTCGGCTATGTCGTGGCCTATGCGGTTTCGGGTGAAGTGGCTGACGCAATATCCGATTTCGCGGGAATAAGCGTCGGCAGAGGCGCGGCGCTTGTCGTGATGATATCGGGTGCGCTTTTGTGTGCAAGCGCGCTGCTGCTGTATTTCCTGAAAAGCGTAAAATCCCTTGAGATTACGGCAAATGATAAAAAGTTTGATGCCGAATTATGCGAAAAACAATAAACGGGCTGTCGTTTCAGCAGAAAAAATCCCGCTCGAACCACGTTCAATCGGGCGGGAAATTTGTTTAATTTGAGTTGGATTTTAACCTGTCTGAAGCTTGGTTATTCATCGGGATAGCGTTCCATAATCTCAAGAAATTTGTCGTAATTATTCGTAAATGCTTCAACAACGACAGGGTCAAAATGCTTGCCGCTCTGCGACACGATTTCCTCGCGGGCTTTTTCGGGCGGCCACGGTTTTTTGTAGGCTCTGCGGCTGACAAGCGCGTCAAAAACATCTGCAAGCGCTACGCATCTTGCATAGCGTGAAATTTCCTCGCCCTTTAAGCCTATGTAGCCTGTACCGTCCCAGCGCTCGTGGTGCTGATAAGCGATTTCGGTTGAGATATTGAACAGCTCGCCGGGAGATGTTTCCAGCATTTGCTTTCCGTACTGCGTATGCTTTTTCATTATCTCAAATTCTTCGTCCGTCAGCTTTCCCGGTTTTTCCAGCAGCGACTCGGGAATCATAATCTTTCCGACGTCGTGCATCATTGACGCAAGGCTAATTTTCCAGCTTCCCTCGTCATCATATCCCAAGCTCTTGCACAAAACCGAGGTGTATTCGGAAACGCGGCGGACGTGCTGTCCGGTATTCTCGGATTTGTTTTCGATAATCTGCGAAAGCGAGAGAATAAGGTGTTCTTGGTCCTCGTACAGCTCGTTGTTCTTTTTCGCAAGAGTATCGACAAGCTTTTCAATTCTGTCGGAGATAAAATAGCAAATTACTGCTACCGCCAAAAACTCGATAGTTCTTGGGATAATTCCGTACAAAATTGTACCTTTTAGTGTAACCAGCGGTTCATCGGGAATGGTTTTCAGATAAAACGCCGCAAGGTGTGAGCCGATAATCATAGGAATGCTGAGGATTGTCGTGAAAATGACGTCTTTTTTGCTGTTGTACAGGCACGACATCACAAGCGGGAAAACCAGCATAATTATTGTGTGATAGGAAAGCACAGCATACATAAGACCTGATTGAATAACCAGAGTTGCCAGAATAAGATATCGTATTCTTAAAGAGTGGATTTTCAGTATGTTGTAAAACAGCGTGGGAAGGAAAAAATCAATAACCGAAACAGCGACCGTCACATACAGCGGAACGGGCTCTATTATGAAAATTCCAACGATATTCAGCAGCGCAATCGACAGAATAAAGCCTATCATCATTCTGCAAACAAAAGCAACTCGCTTGTCGGCTTTTTTTCTGTATTCGGTGATAATCTGATTGGAAAAATTCATATTCTGTTTAACCTCCTTGCTTTCGGCAGCGTGGTTATAATACACAATTATACCATACTTGTTAATAAAAGTCAATACAATAATTATCGAATAAATAGTTTGCTTATAAAACTGCTTCTGACAATACGATAAAAAACCAAGCCGCCCTTGAGCTTTTGCACTCGGGGCGGCTTTTTCATTCAATCAGTCGTGATACAATTCTGCTATATTGAGATTTTCAACCTGTATCTTAATTGTAAACCGACGCAACTATTGAGTCGAGTTTATCATAGAGCTCGTCGGAGTCGCTGAAATACTCCATATTTCCGCTTGCCGAGAAATCAAAAGTCAGACCGTCGTCCGAGGCTTTACCCGAAACGGAAATCTCCATTTTTTCCTTCGGCTTGAAATCGCCCATAACAATCTCAACGCGGTCAAATCCGTTGGCGTCTGACTCTGCAAAGGCTTCTTTTCCCTTTGATGTATCCATGTATGCAAACTTAACGAAAACCGCATTATATTTGCTGTTTAACGGGTCGTATGTAGTGTTTGCTGAAGGGCAAGAGGGGTCCATATCGGTTGAGAACACCGCTTGAACGCAGTACAATTCGGAGCCTTTTCTTCCCAGAAAAACAGCCGCATATCCATAATCCCCCATATCGACTTCGGTATAAGCAAACCCCGCAAGCTCCAAGGAAATACTCTCGCCGTTTACGGTCAGCACAGACTGCGAAGTGCCGCCGTCGCTCTTGTAAAAGAACAAGAAGAACACCACAACCGCCGCGATTACGACAACCGCCACCGAAGCCACTATCGCCACAGCAGCTCTCGTCGAGAGCTTTTTGCGCTGTTGAGGCTGAGTGTTTACAGGATTGTAAGGCTGAGCAGGCTGACCGATATTGACAGGCGCAGCGTTTGAAACAGGCGTGCCGCAATTTTGGCAGAACGTTGAGCTGTCCTCAAGTTTTTGCCCGCATTTTCCACAAAACATAAAAAACTTTCTTTATATAAATAACCTACGTTCAATATACTGCTGAAATTATGTAATGTCAAGAGTATTTTGCTATACATAAATCAACCTTGTAAGCGTTTTTTACATAATCTATGTTGAAAATAGCGCAACCCGCTGAGCGCGCCGCGTGAATAATATATTGAATTTTTTGATGGATTGTGATATAATTATCTTAAATGAAAAGGAGTTAAGTTATGCCATTTGAAATAGTACGAAACGATATTGTAAATATGCAGGTTGACGCGGTTGTAAACACCGCAAATCCCGAGGCGGTAATCGGCACGGGCGTTGACAGCGCGATACATAAGAAAGCCGGACGCGAGCTGCTTGCGGCACGGCAGAAAATCGGCTGCATTGATTTCGGCGAAGCTGAGATAACGCCCGCATTTAATCTAAGCGCAAAATTTGTTATCCACACGGTCGGTCCCGTTTGGGTTGACGGAAATCACCAAGAGGAGCAGATTTTGTCCTCGTGTTATCGAAAGTCGCTTGCCCTTGCGAAAGAAAACGGCTGCGAATCGATTGCATTTC
>CAMEQX010000205.1 GCA_945933905.1 uncultured Clostridia bacterium | reverse complement strand
TGTCACGGTAATTCTCGGCGAGGGCGGCAGCGGCGGCGCGCTTGCTTTAGCGGTGTGCGATGAACTCGCGATGCTCCAGAACGCGATTTACAGCGTAATTTCCCCGAGAAGCGCGGCTTCAATCCTTTGGAAAGACCCGACCAAAGAGAAGGAAGCGGCGGAAATCCTCAAGATAACTGCGGAGGATTTGCTGCGGTTTGGCGTGTGCGACAAGATTATCCCCGAGCCCGAGGGCGGCGCGCATCTTCAGCCCGCGGTGACCGCCGACAGTATCTACGAGTACATCGTTGACGCGGTTTCGAGGCTCAAAACGGTTGAAATGAAGCAGCTTTTGGATAACCGTTATCAGAAATTTAGAAAAATTGGTATGTTTACCGAATAATTTCGGTAAAAATTACCTGTATTTTTTGAAAATTTGGTATTGATTATTTTTAAATAATGCTTTATAATAGTATTTGAGAATTCCGGGTTTCCGGTAAAAATATTTGGAGGTTTTATAAATGGACATTTTTGAAAAGGTAAGAGACCTTATCGCAGACCAGCTCGACATCGCAGATAAGGACACAATCACTGAGAGCTCTTCTATCACCGACGACCTCGGCGCTGACTCTCTCGACGTTGTTGACTTGGTTATGGCAATCGAGGACGAGTTCTCCGTTGAAATCCCCGAGGACGAGGTTGAGAACATCAAGCTCGTCGGCGATATCGTTAAGTATATCGAGGATAAGCAGTAATTTTCAACATCAAAACCCGGCAGATTTTTCTGTCGGGTTGAATTCTATATAAGGACTTGAACAGTAGGTAAACTATGTTTTGTGACAACTGCGGCAGACAGCTAAACGACGGAGCAAAATTTTGCGATTCTTGTGGAGCACGAGTAGGAGGCGCGGACGCTCAGCCCGTTAATCAAGGATTTGTTCAGAATGCACCCCAAAATATGATGTACACTCAGCCGGTATATATGGCTCCGGTACAGACGGCACGAAAGCCGAAAAGCCGCGCGTGGATTATCATAATTATTGCTGTCGTTGTGGCGGCGGGAATAGGCGTTGGGCTGTTTTTCCTGCTTTCGCCAACGACCACTCTTACCGTAAACGGCGAAAATATTCCTATGAAGGAGTCGCGCTATATTTCCATATGGGGTACAAGCTGTATTGCGTTAATGGGTGAAAAGGGAAATGACATTTATTTTGTCGAATTATGGCTTGAAGAAGGCTATCCCTGTGCAAATACAACGTACAATATGAAAAACAAGGAAGACCTCGGCAAGTTTTCTATCGGTTTTCAACATATAAATAAGGCTGACAATATAAATGTTTTCGTAGAACCCTACTCAGCCGGTTTTTCGGACGCAGAGGTTTCCGTCGGGAATTTTACCGAAAATGAAAGAATCGGCATCTCGGCTTCGGGTAAATTAAGCAAGGACGGGCGTGAGTACGAGTTTTCCGTGAGCGGCGAAGCGAAATATTCCGATTATAAGGAAATCTTCAAGTAAGAACGCTTTTCTGTTATGCTTTTTACAAAATTAGCTATGTATTTTACAAAAAACACTTGAAAATTTTTTGATTTTAGTGTACAATATATAATGTAATGTTCTGTTGGTTTACAGCAGAGAAATTTCATAAACGAAAGGAAAATGAACTATGAGCAAGCTCAACAAGAAGAATGTAGAGGATTTGAACGTAAAGGGAAAGCACGTTCTGGTACGCGTTGATTTCAACGTTCCGCTGAAGGACGGCAAAATCACCAACGATAACCGTATCACCGCGGCTCTTCCCACTATCAATAAGCTGACCGAAAACGGAGCAAAGGTTGTTTTGTGCTCTCACCTCGGCAAGCCCAAGAACGGTCCCGAGGCTAAGTTCAGCCTTAAGCCCGCTGCCGACAGACTCGCTGAGCTTGTTTCGGCAAAGGTTACTTTCGCTCCCGATGACACTGTTGTCGGCGAGAACGCAAAGAAGGCTGTTGCCGAGATGAATGACGGCGATATCGTTGTTCTCGAGAACACCCGCTTCCGCGGCGCTGACGAAACCAAGAACGGCGAAGGCTTCTCCAAGGAGCTTGCTGACCTCGTTAACGGCGAGATTTTCGTTATGGACGCGTTCGGTTCTTCTCACAGAGCTCACGCTTCTACCGTTGGCGTAACAAAGTTCGTTAAGGAAACCGCTGTTGGTTACCTGATGAACAAGGAAATCGAGTTCCTCGGCAACGCTGTTGAGAACCCTGTTCGTCCGTTTGTTGCAATCCTCGGCGGTGCGAAGGTTGCCGACAAGCTCAACGTTATCTCCAACCTGCTTGAAAAGTGCGACACGCTGATTATCGGCGGCGGTATGGCTTACACCTTCCTCAAGGCTAAGGGCTATGAGGTTGGTACTTCTCTCGTTGATGATGAGAAGATTGACTACTGCAAGGAAATGCTTGCAAAGGCTGAAAAGAACGGCAAGAAGCTCCTCCTCCCCATCGATACCACAATCGCAAAGGCTTTCCCTGACCCGATTGACGCTGATATCGAGGTTCAGGTTGTTGACTCCGACAAAATTCCCGCTGATATGATGGGTCTTGATATCGGTCCGAAGACTATGGAGCTCTTCGCTGAGGCTGCTAAGACCGCAAAGACTGTTGTATGGAACGGACCGATGGGCGTTTTCGAGAACCCCACTCTCAAGAAGGGCACCGTTGCAGTTTGCGAGGCACTTGCGGCTGCAGACGCTACAACAATTATCGGCGGCGGCGACTCCGCAACTGCTGCTATCAACCTCGGCTACGCTGACAAGATGAGCCACATCTCCACCGGCGGCGGCGCTTCTCTCGAATACCTCGAAGGCAAGGGCCTGCCCGGCATCGACGCTATTCAGGATAAGTAATTTCCGAAGCTATGGGCGGACAGATTTGTTCGCCCTTTAGCTGTTTTGGGTAAAAATGTATGATTTTTCGGCGAAAGCCACAAGAAAGGAAGTTTTATTATGAACAAATCTGTAAGAAAAGCGGTTATCGCAGGCAACTGGAAGATGAACAAAACTCGTCCCGAGGCAAAGGCTCTGCTTGAGGAACTCAAGCCGCTGGTTGCTGACGTGAAGGGCGTTGAAATCGTAGCTTGCGTTCCGTTCACCAACCTTGAAACCGCTCTTGCTGCAACTGAGGGCACGAATATCAAAATCGGCGCGGAGAACTGCCACTTTGAGAAGAGCGGCGCGTTCACGGGCGAAATTTCCGCGGATATGCTGGCTGAAATGGGCGTTGAGTATGTTGTTCTCGGTCACTCCGAGCGCAGACAGTACTTCAACGAAACCGACGAAACCGTTTACAAGCGCACAAAGGCTGCTTTGGCGGCAGGTCTGAAGCCTATCGTTTGCGTTGGTGAGCTGCTTTGGGAGCGCGAGTGCAACATCACCGAGGAAGTTATCGCGCGTCAGATTAAGCTTGATTTCTACGATATCTCCGCTGAGGATATGAAGAAGTGCATCATCGCTTACGAGCCCGTTTGGGCAATCGGTACCGGCAAAACCGCGACCGCTGAGCAGGCTGAGGAAGTTTGCGCGTTCATCAGAGCGCAGCTTGAGAAGAAGTACGACAAGGCAACCGCAGAGGCTGTTACCATTCAGTACGGCGGCTCGATGAACGCAGGCAACGCTGAGGAGCTTGTCAAGAAGCCCAACGTTGACGGCGGACTTATCGGCGGCGCTTCGCTCAAGGCTCCCGATTTCACCGCGATTATCAAGGCTGCCGAGGCGAACTGATTTACTAGAAAGTTAATTGAAAGGATTTGGAAATAATGTCAAAACCTGTATTATTGACACACATATTTATTTCACCAATGGGCTTTATA
>CAMEQX010000204.1 GCA_945933905.1 uncultured Clostridia bacterium | reverse complement strand
GCGGTCCCTCGTGAAGATTGAGCAAAAAACCAACGCCGTGACCGGTGCCGTGATTGAAGTCAAGACCGTATTGCCAAAGCGGTTCGCGCGCGGTGTAATCAAGCGTGTGCCCGAAAACGCCCTCGGGAAATTCCGCGCCGAGAAGGTTCAGATGCCCCGCGAGAGCAAGCGTGAAGCCGCGCTGTTCCTCGTCCGAGAGCTTCCCAAGAACAAAAGTGCGCGTGATGTCGGTCGTGCCGTCGAGATAGTGCCCGCCCGTGTCCGACAAAAGCAGCCCGCGCGGCTCCAGAAGCGCGTTCGTGGATTCGTCCGCGCTGTAATGAACGACCGCCGCGTGCTCGCCGTAAGCCATAATCGGCGCGAAGCTCTGCCCGAGATAACCCTCGCCCATTTTGCGAAATTCGTCGAGCTTTTCTGCGGCGGAAATCTCGGTTACCCCGCCGCGCGAAACCGCATCACAAAGCCATTTCCTGAACCTCACGACCGCCACTCCGTCAAGCAAATGAGCGCGTTTTTCGGCAGCGATTTCGGCTGAATTTTTTACCGCTTTCATCAACGAAATCGGGCTTGTTTTTTCGACTTTATGGGCATTTTCAAGAGCCGAATAAAACGCAAAATTTACCGCAGCCAAATCCACCCAAACCGCCCCGCAAAGCCGTTTCAGAGCATTGTAAATCTCATAGTAGGGCTGAATTTCCACACCGTCTTTTGCGAGATTTTGAGCGATTTCGGGAGAAAAAATTTTCACGTTCGCGAACAAAAAAACTTTGCTCTGTGAAACAAACAAAAACGCAAGAAAAAGCGGGCAAAAATCGATGTCGCCGCCGCGCAAATTGAGCGTCCACGCGATTTCATCAAGCGCAGAAACCGCGATGTAATCAGCTTTTTCGGCGGTCATACGAGCGCGGATTTCGGAAATTTTCTCAGCGCGAGTCTTCCCGCAAACATTTTCTGGCAGCTCAAAAACGGGATTTTCGGGCAGCGGCGGACGGTTTTCCCAAACCAAATTCCCCGCGTCAAAATCCGAAACGAACTGAACATCAAGTCCGCGAAGCGTTTCCCAGAGCCGTTTCACGAAGCGCGCCGATAAAATTCTCCCATCAAATCCAAGCCTCGATTTCGGCGGCAAATTCTCGCGCAGAAACCGTTCAATCGTCGGCACGCCCTTCTCACCCATCTTCATCAGCCCAATCCCCGAGCCGAAAAGTTCGCGCTCCGCCTGCAAAAAATAGCGCCCGTCCGTCCACAAAAACGCGCCCGAAAGCGTCACCAAAAGCGTGCCCGCAGAGCCCGTGAAGCCCCTGCGGTCCGGGGATAATTTGTTTAAGATTTTCCGCATTGCCGCAGGCGAGAGGAAATATCTGTCCGGTACTTCGTCTTCCAAGACTTGCGACAATGTACAACCGCCTTCGCTGTTGCGGGACTCCGAAATTCGCGCTGTTAAGCCATTTTTTCGTGTAAATCGGCTCAGCCGAAGCGCGATTTTCGTCAATAAAATACTCAAAATCGCCGAAAATTTTCGGGTCAAAAAAATTGTTTGTGGTGTTAATTATCATATAAAACTTGTCTTTTTTCAGCACAAAATTTCCGTCAATTTGCTCAAAACAGCAATCGCGAAAAACGCCGCCAAATCGCTTTCTAAAGCCAATCAAGCCGCGATAATACTCGACAATTTTGCGATTTTTCCCAAGCTCATTCCACTTAATCGAGTTGATTTTGTCGGGCAAATTGTAGCTGTTTTCCGAGAAATTTTTCGAGCGCAAAAACTCCTGTCCCGCCTGAAAAAACGCAATTCCGCTCGACAAAAAAATCAGCGCGGCAGCCATTTTCTCGGCAGCAAAAATGCGCTCTGAACCCGCATTGTTAAGCGAAATTTTAAGCTTGTCAAACAACGTCAGATTGTCGTGGCATTCAACATAATTTATCGTCTGAGACGAATTTTTCGTCCAAAAATCATCGGAAAATTTACCCGAAATTGACGAAAAAATCGGCGAAAAATGCGTGAAATCGGGCTTTCCGTTCACGAAACCGCGGTCATTTTTGTCGAAAACATTCCCCTTTACAGCGTCGCGAAAACTGTCGTTGAAAAAGGCGATTTCGGGCAGCTTTTTCGCGTTTCTCTGAACCGCGCGAAGCCTTTCGGGGAGCGGGCTCGCGCCTCCTGTCCAACCCTCGCCGTACAGCAAAATCGCGGGGTTTATTTCGCGCAATTTTCGCTCGATTTTCCGCATTGTTTGCACGTCCAGCAAGCCCATCAAATCGAACCGAAATCCGTCAAAATGATACTCTTTTGTGAGAAATTCCAAGCTGTCCAAAATGAATTTTCTCGCCATAAATCTTTCACTTGCAAACTCATTCCCGCAGCCCGAGCCGTTTGAAAATTCTCCGTCACCGCGAAAAAAATATCCCGAAATCTGCTTCTCAAAACTAGAATTTTCCGCCGAAAAAACGTGATTATAAACCACGTCCGCGATTACACCAAGTCCCTTTTGATGCGCGCACGAAATTAGCTCCCGCAGCTCTAAAACCGCGTTGTTAAGCGAATAGTTATTGCTCGGCGCGTTGTAAAATCTCGGATTGTAGCCCCAGTTATACCCGCTGCCGTCGCTGTCAAAATCAAAAATCGGCATAAGCTGGATATGCGTTACGCCGAGATTTTTTATATAATCAAGCCCGATTTCATCGCCGTAGGAATTTGTCACGCCTTCCTCGCAAAATGCAAGAAATTTTCCGCGACTTGCAAATTTCGCGCTTTTATCCATCGAAAAATCGCGCACGGAAACCTCGTAAATAACCGCTTTTTCCTGCTCGATTTTGCGAACAAAATTGTCGTTTTCCCAGCCTTTCGGCGCGTTTTTTCGCATATTTGTGACAATCCCGCGCGTTCCGTCGGAAGTCACGGCGCACGCGTAAATGTCCGCGAAAACGCGCTCGCAGCCGTCCTCAATTACCGAAAAATCGTACAATAATCCCTCGCAATTTCCGCGTTTTTCGTACTCGAAAATGTTGTTTTTTCGGTGCATTTCAGCGCAAAAAAACAGCTCGTTTTCCGCATTATAGAGCCGCAAAACCGCCTTCTCGGCGAACGGCTGCCAAAACCTGAAAACCGTTTTTTCCGGCAAATAAATCGCGCCGAGTTTTCCTCGAAAAACGCGCCTTTCCGCCTCTCGCAAATCAATCTTTTTCATCATATTTTTCAAGAAAATTGTGCACGCCGCGCTCGTCCTTGTACGAAATTATTCGCTCAAGCGGAATGTTTTGGACTGCGCGGAAAATGTTCATTTCAACCTGCGGGTTATCCTCGCAAAGCCGCTCTATGAGCTGTTTCACGAAGTCACGCTTTGAATTTTCGCCGCGCTTTGTCAGCACGCATTTGCATCCCGAAAGTTCCAGTCCGCAATAGTTTGCCCACGAAACTACATCCCGCTCGCGCACGAAATACAGCGGTCTGATGAGCTCCATTCCATCGAAATGCGCCGCCTGCACGCGCGGCAGCATCGTTCCCGTCTGACCGCCGTACAAAATCCCCATCAAGATGCTCTCGATGACGTCGTCGAAATGGTGACCGAGCGCGATTTTGTTGCAGCCGAGCTCCCGCGCTTTTTTGTACAGCAGCCCGCGCCGCATTTTCGAGCACAAAAAGCACGGATTTTTCTCCCCCTCAACGTGCGCGAAAACGTCGGTTTTGAAGAACTCCAAATCCACGTCAAGCCGCTTTGCATTGCGGTTTATCTGTTCCTCGTCCTCATCGGAAAAGCCCGGATTCATCGACAAATATTTTACCGTTATCGGCAGCTTTCCGTGCTTCTCGTACTCGCGCAAAAGCGCCGCCAACAGCA
>CAMEQX010000203.1 GCA_945933905.1 uncultured Clostridia bacterium | reverse complement strand
CGAACATCGCTTACCGTGATTTTGAAATTCTCCGGTTTGCCGAGCTTCGCGGGGTCATCGGACAGCGAATACTGCGTTTTTGCCACGCAAACAGGCACCCTGTCAAGACCGAGGCTCTCGATATCCTTGATTGCCTTTTCGGCAGCCGCGCTATATACAACGCCGTCCGCGCGGTAAATATTTGTCGCGATTATATTCAGCTTCTCCTTGATGGTCAGCTTTTCGTCATAAAGCGGCTTGAAATCGCTCTTTTCGTTCTCGAGTGTTTCTACAACAGCGTTTGCGAGTTCAACAGCGCCCTCGCCGCCCTTCAAAAATCCGTCCGAGAACGCAACCTTCGCGCCCTTTTCCTCGCAGTATTCGCGGACAATCTTGATTTCCTCGTCGGTGTCGGTGTAGAAATGGTTGATTGCCACAACAACAGGCACGCCGTACAAGCGCATATTTTCAATATGAACGCCGAGGTTTACGATGCCCTTTTTCAGCGCTTCGGTGTTCTCCTTGGTGAGCTCAGCCTTAGGCACGCCGCCGTTGTATTTCAGCGCTCTGATTGTTGCTACGAGAACAACGCAGTTCGGCTTCAGTCCTGCGAAACGGCACTTGATATCAAAGAATTTCTCCGCGCCCAAATCCGAGCCGAAGCCCGCCTCGGTTATCGTGTAATCCGCGAGCTTGAGAGAAAGCTTTGTTGCACGAACGGAGTTGCAGCCGTGAGCGATATTCGCGAAAGGTCCGCCGTGGATAATCGCGGGGTTGTTTTCAAGCGTCTGGACAAGGTTCGGGTTAATCGCGTCCTTCAAGAGCGCGGTCATTGCGCCGACAGCCTTTATATCGCGCGCGAAAACAGGCTTGTTGTCGTAGGTGTAAGCAACCAAAATGTCGCCGAGACGCTTTTTCAGGTCGCTCAAATCAGCAGCAAGGCAGAGAATTGCCATAATTTCGCTTGCCACGGTAATCTGGAAGTGGTCCTCGCGCGGAACACCGTTTATCTTGCCGCCCATTCCCACAACGCAGTTGCGGAGCGCGCGGTCATTCATATCAAGGCAGCGCTTGAAAAGAATTCTGCGAACGTCAATATTCAGCTCGTTGCCCTGCTGAATGTGGTTGTCAATCATCGCACAGAGGAGGTTGTTTGCAGCGGTAATCGCGTGCATATCGCCAGTGAAGTGAAGGTTGATGTCCTCCATAGGAACAACCTGCGAATAGCCGCCGCCCGCAGCGCCGCCCTTCACGCCGAAAACAGGTCCCAGCGACGGCTCACGAAGCGCAAGACAAGCCTTCTTGCCGATTTTATTCATACCCTCGCAAAGTCCGACAGATGTTGTCGTTTTGCCTTCTCCCGCGGGAGTGGGGTTGATTGCCGTCACAAGAATTAGCTTTCCGTCGGGGTTGCTTTCCGCGCGGTCTATCAACTTCTGCGAGAGCTTCGCCTTGTAGTGACCGTAGGGCTCGATTTCGTCCTCGGAAACGCCGAGCTTTGCAGCAATTTCCTTGATTTCCAGCATTTTTGTTGATTGTGCGATTTCAATATCCGTAAGCATAGTTTATCTCCTTTTTTATCCCGTTTTCTCGGGTTTTATCCGTTTACAATTTTCTTTATCCAACCCGTAACACCCTCGGGAAGCTGCTCGTCATAGGGCTTTCCCTCGTTATCGATAAGGTTGGACTGAACCTGAACCATAACGCAATGCTGTCCCATTTCAGCGCCGTTTACGTTTATCGAAGCCACGCCGCCGTCCGCGTTTTTGACCCATCTCGGAAACCAGCAATGTACATTATCAAAGGTTTTAAGTATCGACAGCTTTGACTCGATGTCGCGATAATCAATAAACTCGTCGTGAAGTCCAAGAATGAAGTTAACCGAAATGTTCTTCTCGCGGAACATCTCAAGCTTGTCTTTCGGGGAAACGTAATTTGTGGAAACAGGCATAATTCCCGAGAAAATCGGGTATTCCTCGCAAATTCTCCAAGTGAACCAGCCGCCCATAGAGCCGCCCAGAGCAATCTTTTTCCCGCAGCTATACTTGTCGGAAATCTCTGTAATTATGTTGTAAATCGGAGCAAGATAAGGTCTCGACCACATTCCCGTGATGCCGCCGTTTTCCATACGCTCCTCGTTTGAAAGCGGAACAAGAATGTATGCGCCGCCCATTTTTTCCTGATACTCGGGGGAAGCGAAATACTCCGCGCCGCTGTAACTCACGCACATTTTCTCGTCAAGCGAATTTGAAGGCCCGTGGAAAAACACAATCAGCGGGTAGTTCTTTTTCGGCTCTGCGCCGTGCTTTACAGGGTCGAAGAGGAAATATCTGATATTGCCCGTACTGCTGCACTCATAGATGTACTCATCGAACAAATCGCCGTATTTTCCCGCGCAAAGCCCGTCGTGATAGCTGATTTCAAGCCCCTTCGGAATTTCATTCGCCCACTTTGGAATATACTGTTCTTCTGACATTTTGCCTGCTCCTTTCAAATTAAAATTATCAATCCAGCCTCAGCTGGTCAATATCCGAAAGCATTCCTGCCTGCGGGATAGTTTTTATGCGGAAATCCTCCACATTTTCAACATTCGCGCTCTCCTTCGGGAAAGCTGCCGCAAGCTCGGCTTTTGTCAGGCGCATTACCTGAACTCCCTGCGTATTTCGTGTGGTTTTCGCGAGAACAAGCGCGGTGTTAAACATAATCACCTTGCCCGCCGTGGATTTCAGCACGAAATCGCTGTCCTCCTTTATCACGAACATCGCCACAACCTCGCTTAAATCCGAATACGCCGCCTGAAGCTTTTTGCGCTTGGTTTTGGTTTCATAGCTTGAAAGCGGGATTTTCGCGCACTTTCCGTTCTTGAAGAAAATCACGAGCAGCTCCTCGAATTTCTCGGTTGCCGCCATAAATATCGGGAATTCGCCGTCTTCCATCTGAAGCTTCGCGGGAACGTAATCACCCATAACGCTCGCTTTTGTTTCGGGGAAATCCGCACAGCGCGACTTGTAGCACTGGAATTTGTTCGTGAAGAACAGCAGCTCGGCGTTGCTCGAAACCTCGGCGGTGAAGATAATCTCGTCGTTTTCCTTGAGCTTCTGCTCGCTGCTCATTCTGAGCGATTTCGGCGTAATCTGTTTGAAATAGCCCTCGCGCGTGAAGAAAATATTCACAGGATAACCCTCGGGCTTCTCCTCCTCAATTTCCTCCTCCGCGTCGGCGTCATAGAGGAACATCGTTTTTCTCGGCTGCTTGTACTTGTCGATAACCTCGCGAAGCTCGTCGATAATCACCTTGTCGATGCGCTTCGGGTTGTTCAGAATTTCCTCCATTTCCGCGATATCTTTCTCAAGAGCCGCAGTTTCTTCGGTGCGCTTGAGAATATACTCGCGGTTGATGTGACGGAGCTTGATTTCCGCGACATATTCAGCCTGCTGCTCGTCAATGCCGAAGCCTATCATCAAATTCGGCACAACCTCGGCTTCTTCCTCGGTTTCACGTATAAGCTTTATCGCGTAATCGATATCGAGCAAAATCTTCTTCAATCCAAGCAGCAAGTGGAGCTTCTCTTTTTTCTTGTTCAAATCAAAGAAAATTCTGCGTTTAACGCACTCGCGGCGGAAATCCGTCCACTCGTTGAGGATTTCGTAAACGCCCATAACCTTCGGCGTGCCCGCAATCAGAATGTTGAAATTGCAGTTGAAATTCTCCTGAAGCGGCGTCATTCTGAACAGCTTTTTCATCAGCGCGTCCGCGTCATAGCCCTTTTTCAAGTCAAACGCCAGCCGCATTCCCGAAAGGTCTGTTTCATCGCGGGCGTCTGATATCTCGCGGATTTTTCCGTCCTTTACCAGCTCGCCA
>CAMEQX010000202.1 GCA_945933905.1 uncultured Clostridia bacterium | reverse complement strand
TTTCTCCGTTTTCGTGCTTGTGCGAAAACGGAGAAAACGCAGAAGAGGACGGTCCTTCGGACCGTCCTCAAGTGGTCGAGATGACAGGATTCGAACCTGCGACCTCTGCGTCCCGAACGCAGCGCTCTACCAAACTGAGCCACATCTCGTTAATCAACTCAAACATTATAACATACTTTTTCATAAAAATCAAGTACTTTTTGAAAAAAGTTCCGTGAAAGTGACAAAAAGTTGTGAAAAAGAGCAAAAATATCCCGCAAATTTGTGGATTTAGCATAGCAGTACGCTAAAAAAAGCAAAAATCCCTTGACAATCGTCGCGTTTTGTCATATAATAGGAATAGTGATGTTTGATATTATTCTTACATCTGATTTCTTACTTCTTACAGGAGGACAACAAATGAGAGTTTACAATTTCAGCGCAGGACCCGCGGTTTTGCCCGAGGAGGTTCTGAAAGAGGCTGCCGACGAAATGATGGATTACAACGGCACGGGTATGTCCGTTATGGAGATGTCCCATCGCTCAAAGGCTTTTGACGAAATCATCAAGACCGCTGAGCAGGATATCCGCGACCTTATGAACATTCCCGACAACTACAAGGTTCTGTTCCTTCAGGGCGGCGCTTCTCAGCAGTTTGCTGCGGTTCCGATGAATTTGATGAAGAACAAGAAGGCTGCTTACATAATCACAGGTCAGTGGGCTAAGAAGGCTTATCAGGAGGCTCAGATTTACGGCGAGGCTGTTGCTGTTGCTTCATCTGCCGACAAGACCTTCTCGTATATTCCCGACTGCTCCGACCTCGACATTCCCGAGGACGCTGACTACGTTTACATCTGCGAGAACAACACCATTTACGGCACAAAGTTCAAGACTCTTCCCAACACAAAGGGTCACCTTCTGGTTGCGGACGTTTCCTCCTGCTTCCTTTCCGAGCCCGTTGACGTAACCAAGTATGGTGTAATTTACGGCGGCGTTCAGAAGAACGTTGGACCTGCGGGACTTGTTATCGCGATTATCCGCGAGGATTTGATTACCGATGACGTTCTCCCCGGCACTCCCACAATGCTCAAGTGGAAGACTCAGGCTGACAACGATTCTCTTTACAACACCCCGAACTGCTATTCTATCTACATCTGCGGCAAGGTATTCAAGTGGCTCAAGAAGATGGGCGGACTTGAGGCTATGAAGGCGCTCAACGAGAAGAAGGCAAAGATTTTGTACGACTTCCTCGACCAGAGCAAGCTGTTCAAGGCAACCGTTCGTCCCGAGGACCGTTCTTTGATGAACGTTCCGTTTGTTACGGGCAACGAGGAGCTTGACGCGAAGTTTGTCAAGGAAGCAAAGGCTGCGGGCTTTGAGAACCTCAAGGGTCACAGAACCGTTGGCGGTATGAGAGCTTCCATCTACAACGCTATGCCTATCGAGGGCGTTGAGAAGCTGGTTGAGTTTATGAAGAAGTTTGAGGCTGAGAATGGCTGATAAAGGCAGATTTGAAGTAGTCCACAAAGAATCAACTTTGATGAGTGTAACACAGATTCTCGTAGACAAAGTGACCGGCGTAAACTATCTGTGGCACGCAGAGGGCACCGCCGCAGGACTTACGGTTCTTCTCGACAAGGACGGCAAGCCGGTTGTTACGCCCTATCAAATCAAGTGAAAGGATAACTGTTATGTACAATATTCAAACGCTGAATAAAATCGCGGCTTGCGGCACGGATTTGCTTGACAAGAGCAAGTACGCTGTAAGCGACGACGCGGCAAACCCTGACGCAATCCTCGTTCGTTCTGCATCGATGCACGAGATGGAGCTCGGCTCAAATCTTCTCGCAATCGCAAGAGCGGGCGCAGGTGTAAACAATATCCCGATTGACAAGTGCAGTGAGCGCGGAATTGTTGTTTTCAACACTCCCGGCGCAAACGCAAACGCTGTTAAGGAGCTTGTTATCGCGGGACTGCTTTTGTCCTCGAGAAAAATCCCCGCTTCGATGGATTGGATTAAGACCTTGAAGGGCAAGGGTGACGAGGTTTCCAAGCTCGTTGAAAAAGGCAAGAGCCAGTTTGTAGGTCCCGAAATCACCGGCAAGAAACTCGGCGTTATCGGCTTGGGCGCAATCGGAATTCTGGTTGCAAACGCGGCTGCGGCTCTCGGAATGGACGTTTACGGCGCTGACCCGTACCTCAATGTTGAGCACGCTCTCAAGCTTTCGGGCAAGGTTCACTACGTTAAGAGCAACGATGAGATTTTCGAGAAGTGCGACTACATCACGCTTCACGTTCCCGCAACTCCCGACACAAAGGGTATGATTAACGCGGAAACAATCGCGAAGATGAAGAAGAATGTTCGTCTGCTGAACTTCGCGCGCGGCGACCTCGTCAACGACGCTGCTGTTATCGACGCTCTCGCAAACGGCGGAATGGCTTGCTATGTAACCGACTTTGCTTCGGACGCTCTTATCGGCGTTGAAAACGTTGTTGCTATGCCGCATCTTGGCGCTTCCACTCCCGAGAGTGAGGACAACTGCGCGGTTATGGCTTGCAAGGAAGTTGCCGATTACATCGAAAACGGCAATATCACAAACTCCGTAAATCTGCCCAATCTCGAAATGGCAATCACGGGCAGCGCGAAGATTTGCGTTATCCACAAGAATGTCGAGGGTGTTATCAACAACATCACCGCTCCTATTTCCGCTGCGGGAATGAACATCGAGAATATGATGAGCAAGTCCAAGAAGGATTACGCTTACACCTGCCTTGATGTTTCGGGCAACACCGACGGTATCGCGGAGAAGCTCAAGAGCATCGCGAATGTTGTCGGCGTAAGAGTTGTAAAGTAATTTCTGATAAAAACAATAAAGAACAGCGCGCTCAAAAGGTGCGCTGTTTTTTATAGAAAAATGTGACTTTCAGTAAAAAATTCCCGTCTTAATAGGTGAAAGGCTTTTCGGGCAGAGGTTGGTTGACCGACAATAAAAAGAGGGTGGAATTATGGACGACGGAGAAATTGTAAAGCTGTTCTACGAGCGCTCCGAGGACGCTTTAAGCGAGGTTCGCGGGAAATACGAGAAGCTTTGCCGATACATCTCGATGAAAATACTTGACAATCCCGAGGACGCGGACGAGTGCGTGAACGAAACGTATCTTCGCGCGTGGAACTCCATTCCGCCGAGCAAACCGAGCAGCCTGCGGGCGTTTCTCGGGAAAATCACGCGAAATATCTCGCTTGATTTGTACAACAAAAAGCGTGCGGGAAAGCGCGGCGGCGGTGAACCTCAGGCGGTTCTCGAGGAGCTCTCCGAGTGTATCCCGAGTGAAAACGCGCGGGATATTGTCGAGGATATTGCTCTGCGCGACGCGCTTAACGCTTTTCTGGAAACGCTTTCCGCCGACACCCGCAAAATTTTTATGAGAAGATACTGGTATATGAGCGAAATCCGCGAAATCGCGCACGACTATAATTTCAGCGAGAGCAAGGTTAAAATGACGCTTGCGAGAACGCGCGAGAAGCTCAGACAATTTCTCGAGAAGGAGGGAATTGATATATGAAAGAACAAGATTTGCTGAAAACTATCGGCGATGTTGACGAGAAATTCATTGACGAAGCCGCGCCGACGGATTTCCCCGAATCCGCCGAGCAGCCCGACTACACCGAAATCATCACACGAAAAGAACCTCTTTATATGAAAATTATGCCGATTGTCGCGGGACTGGCGGTTGTGGGAGTGGGGATAACCGCGGGCGTGCTGATAAAGAACACCGCGCTAAATCCCGCGGCTCAGACAACCCCGTCAAGTTATCCAACCTGCGAGTGGTCGAGCAGTGTGCAGGAAGTTGTTGAATTGCCTGACTGGGATGAGCTTGACATCAACGGTCAATACACGTGTTT
>CAMEQX010000201.1 GCA_945933905.1 uncultured Clostridia bacterium | reverse complement strand
ATTTTGGACAGGTGCGCTTCAGCGGACAAGCACGTCACAAGCGAGATTGTGAGAAGGTGCGCGGGAGTTGCCGAGACCTCTCACCTCACGGCGTTTGCGAGAATGATTGCCGAAAATGACGCGGCGGGCTGCATAAGGCTGCTGTCGGAGCTGTACAAGCGCTCAAAAGACCCCGCGCTGATTATCGATGATTTGTCGGAGCGTTTCCGCGATTTGATGATTTGCAAGGCAGCGCCCGATGACGTGGATTTGCTCGCGGCGCTGCCCTCGGAGCACGAGGATATAAAGGCGACAGCAGAGCTGTTTTCGCTGGGTGAGATTTTGCGGTGTCTGAATTTGATGCGGCAGTGCGCGGATAATATCGGAAAAACACGCGGACGGAAAATTCTCGCGGAGATGTGCTTCGTGAAGATGTGCGCGGGAATAAGCGATTCCGAAAGCACGCAGCGCGCGGTAAGCGTAAAGCCCGAAATGCGCGTCAAGGAAATTCCGAAAGAGGCTTTCGTTCCGACGCCGCCCGAAAAAATGGCACGCGAGAGCCTGATAAATCTCAACCGAATGCGTGCGCTCGGCGAGGAAACCGCAAGAATTGTCGAGGGAGAAGCCCCGCCCGTTCAAGCCCCGCCGATTATCGATGAACCAAAAGTTCCCGAAAAGGAAAAGCCCGTTCTTGAGGAACCCGCTCCTGTTGAAGAAGCGTCGATTATCAATGAACCAAGCGTTCCCGAAACGGAACAGTCGGCTGAAGTTCCCGAAAAGGCTGAGGAAAAGGCTGAAGTTTCCGAGAGTATTGAAGAAAAAGTTCCCGAAAAAGCTGTTCCCGAGAGCATTTCTGTTGAGGAATGGAAAAGCGCTGTCGAAAAGCTCGATTTTATGACGCAATCGCTGCTTGCGGGTTCAACCGCAGAAATCGACGGCAGAACGCTGGTTATCCGCTCGACAAACAATATGCTCGTCAACAACATCAAAAACGAGGAGCTTGACGCGTTCAAAAAGGAGATTTCCGAGGCGCTGGGCTATGAAATCGGCGTGAAAATCGAGAGGGATAATCCCCCCGAGGCTGCCGATAAAAACAATCAAAGCGAAATAGACAAGCTGCTCGATAAAGCAAAGCAGCTTGGAATTGAAATTAAACAAGAATGAGAGGTAAATTATTATGAAATCAAGACTTCCCGCAGAGTATCAGAATTCCGGAGCAAATATGAACCAGATGGTGAGAAAAGCGCAGAAAATGCAGGAGGATATCACCCGCATTCAAGAGGAACTCGAGGAAAAGGAGTTTACAAAGCAGGTTGGCGGCGGCGCGCTCGAGCTGGTTATGACCGGCGGCAAGAAGCTCAAGTCCGTTACGCTCAAGCCCGAGGTTGTTGACCCCGAGGATATCGAGATGCTTCAGGACCTCATCATCAGCGGCGTGAACGAAATCATCACCGAAATCGAGGAGTACAGCACCGAGGAAATGTCCAAGGTAACGGGCGGCGTTATGATGCCGGGGCTGTTCTGATAAACGATGTCTGAATTTGTGTCTTTACCGCTTGCGCTTGCGGCGGAACAGTTTGCAAAGCTGCCGGGGATTGGCATAAAAACAGCCCAGCGGCTGGCTTACTATGTGCTGAATTTGCCCGAGAACGAGGTCTGCGAGCTTGCCGATAATCTTGTGAAAGCGAGAAAAAGCGTGCGGCTTTGCTCGTGCTGTCAGAATTTCACCGAGCGCGATGTATGCGAAATCTGCTCCGATGAAAACCGCGACAAAAGCGTGGTTTGCGTTGTGGAGAGCCCGAAGGACGTGTCCGCTTTTGAGAGAGCGGGCGGCTACGAGGGACTTTATCACGTTCTCCACGGGCTGCTTTCGCCGATGGATGGAATAACCGCCGAGGACTTGAAAATCAAGGAACTGCTCGGGCGGATGTCGGACGTGAAAGAGGCCATTATGGCGACCAACCCGACCGTCGAGGGCGAAGCAACCGCAATGTACATCAGCCGCCTGATAAAGCCGCTCGGCGTTAAGGTCACGAGGCTTGCCTACGGTCTGCCCGCGGGCTCGGCGCTGGAATTTGCCGACGACGTTACACTCGTCAAGGCACTCGAAAACAGAAACGAGCTTTGATTTTCAACAAAATTTGCCCGAAAGGTCTTGCTTTTCGGGCTTTTTTGCGCGGGTTTTTCGGCGGATTTGAGCGATTTCAGCCGATTTTATGGGATTTTGCGCGTTTTTGAGCAATTCGCGTGATTATTGCGTAATTTCGGGCAATTTTAGCGTTTTTCGGTAGATTTTGCGTGATTTCAGCCGTTTTTGTGGCTTTTTGCGCGGTAATCGCGTAGTTTTCGTGCGTTTTTCGCGCGTTTTTGGCAGCCGCTTTAGTTCACGAAAGGTGACGCTTGGCGGCGGATTTCGCGCGTTTTTGGCTGTCAAAACCACAAAAGCCGCCCTTGATTTTCACCAAAGGCGGCTGATTTTTCAGAAAAATGCAGATTTACTTGTCGTGAGTGGGATTTTTGGAAACGCATGCAATCGCGTTTGAAACAGCAACGTTGATATCGACAACCTTCTGGCGAAGCGTAGAATCAAGCTTCGTGAAAAGCTCGCCGTTATGTGTGCTGACGTATTTCGCGGGGAGCTTGTTGAGCGCAATCGCTTTCATATCCTCAATGCAGCGGTCACACTGACAGCAATTCTCCGTCTTCAGCATCTCCTCAAGTCTGTCTTCCACAACCTTTTCCATAACGTTTACAAGAGCCATACCAAAATCCTCTTTTCCGTGTCGCTTTTTGCGCACTTATACATTATCATTATATACCTTATCGTTCCTTTTGTCAAGAGCTTTGAAAAAACTTTCTCCAAAAAATTCTGCTTGTCATATCTGTCCGCGCTTTTTCATAACAATATAACAAAATCTTGCAAATCTAACGGAGGAATTCTTATGAGAGCTGTTTCGATAACAAAAAAGCAGATAAAACGCATAGCCGCTGTCACCGCAGCCGCCGCGGCAACCGCCGCCGTGATAATCACAGCCGCAGTCACTTCCGTCGGGACAAAAGCGGAACAGCGAAAGCTCCCGATTTACCGCGTGGAGCGCGCCGACAACAAAATTGCCGTCACCTTTGACGTTGCTTGGGAAAACTCGAATACCGACGAGCTGCTCGATATCCTCGATGAATACGGCGCAAAAGCAACCTTTTTCATCACGGGTGATTGGTGCGACCGTTATCCCGATGACGTCAAGAAATTCGCCGACGCCGGTCACGAAATCGAAAATCACTCCGACAAGCACCCACACGTTGAAGGAATTAACGTCAACGATTTAATCAACGACACGCGCGAATGTTCTCGAAAAATCAAGATGATTACAGGAAAAGAGCCCGTGCTTTACCGCGCGCCCTACGGCGAATACGACGACTCCCTTCTCACAACGCTTGAAGGTATGGGGTTGAAAACAATTCAGTGGGATGTTGACAGCGTGGATTGGAACAAGCCGACCGCGGAGCAGATTACCAAAAAGGTGCTCGAGAACACGAAATCCGGCTCAATTCTGCTGTTCCACAACGACTTGCAGAACACAACCGAGGCTCTGCCGAATGTTCTCAAGGGGCTGAAGGAGAAGGGCTTTGAGTTTGTCACGGTTGACGAGCTTATTCTCCACGAAAACTACACGATTGACGCAAACGGCGAGCAGCAGCCCACCGCGCAAAGTCTCAACATCTCCGATGAAAAGGTTGAGGCGGTTATGGCGCAATATCGTGACGAAATCGCCGCGGCGGGCGTCTCCGAGGAGCAGCTTTCCGCTGCTGTCGAGGCAATCAAACAGGGCGATTTGAGCGTTCTTCCCGATGAACTGCGCCCGTTTGCGCTGGAGATTATGGCAAAACTCAAGGCTGATGATACCTCGTCAAGCGTTCC
>CAMEQX010000200.1 GCA_945933905.1 uncultured Clostridia bacterium | reverse complement strand
CGTTGGCGGGAGCGGTCTCCTCGGTTTCCCGAGAATTCACGCCGCTTCAAGCCGCCCGTGTCAAAGCCTCGCCCTTCCCCGAGAACACGATATCCGCGTCCTTCGGCGGCGGGGAAAACGTCAACTCCTCGATTTCGGCAAATTCCCTGAACGAAAGCCACTCGCGCAGCTTATCGAGCGTTTCGGGGGAAGCTGCGCCCTTGGTTTCGTTTTTGTGGGTGATTTTCACGGAGCCGCCCTTGTTGACGAGAATTTTCGCCAGCGCAAAAGCCTGCTCACAGCACACGGGAAACGCGTTTTCCGCGATATAAATATTTGTTGCGGCAAAGCCCGCGCTCTCGTCAAGCCTCACCAAAAGCCGATTTCGCTTCGCCGAGAGCTTGTAGTTTATCCGCTTCGGCGAGTCGCCGGCAACATAGTCGCGGTGCTCGCACCCCGGAAGCCCGCCCTTCACCACGGAAACGCCTTCCTCCGCGTCCTCGTCGTCTGCGGGAAGCACGCTCGGGATAATCTCCGGCCCGTTGTATTCGACAATTTTCGGCAAAACCGCTTTTTTCGCCTCTTGAGCCACGGGAATTTTCAGATTGAACAGACCCGCGAAATCTCTCACGGTAATCAAATCCAGCCGCAGCCGATTTATCCCGCAGTGAGCGGTTTTGATGCTCCCGCGAAGCGTTTTCGTGCCGCTGAAAAGAAGCGAGGTTCTGATGTTTATTCGGTTGTCCGCGAAAAAGCAAAGCTCGATATACGGGATAAAGCAAAATCCCGTCCGCGTGAGCTTGACTTCAAATTCCACACTTTCTCCGACATTTGCCGTGCCCGAGAGCTCGTGCAGCTCGGCTTTGAAGTGTTTTTTCGACAGGAAAAGCGACGTCGCCGAGAGCAAAGAAATCCCGCCGATAATGTAAATCATCGCCCAGCCTATGTCCGCGTTTATGAACGTCACGAACAGTGCCGCGAAAAAAAGCGCCTGAATAAAGCTTGCAAGATGCGTCATTTCTTCATTTTCCTCTTGGTTTTTCTGATTTTGCGGTAATTTCGGTAAAGCTGCTTTGCGGGAATTTCGGTTGTTTTGCCGCCGTAGAGGAGCAAATCCGCGCTTTCGGTGATTTCACGCGCTTCCTTGTTTAACCCGAGCGACCGCGAAGCAATCTCGCAGACCTCTCCCGCCGCCGTTGACTCGGGCTCGCTGCCGCTTATCAAGCAGACGAGCCTGCGCGTTCTAAGGTAAATCGCGCGGATTTTGCCGTTTTTGTTCTTGAACAGGAGTGAAATCGCGAAAATTCCCTCGGACACCTCCTTGCGGAACACAATCGCGAGGATTGTCAGAACAGCAAGCGAAATCAGGATAATCAGAGCGACTGTTGTGAGCTGTTCGTTTTCGCTTGCGAGGGAAGCGTATTTTGTCCCGTCAATTTCCAGCCAGCCATACCCCTCGATATAGCACATTGCATAGGCGTGCGCGTTTGCGGGTTTTACGGCGTAGCGCCCGAATTCATCGAGATTTTCGCCGTCGAGGACGAAGCCTTCGGTATATTTCGTGGGAATACCCGCCGCTCTCAGAAGCAAGGCTGACGCGGTTGCGTAGTCCGAGCAAATCCCGCGCTTGCTTTTGAAGAGGAAGTATTCCGCGGTTGTTTCCTCGGGAACAAAATCGAGGTCATACACAAATCCCGCCTCGCCGAACCATTTTTCGATTGCAAGCGCCTTGTCATAATTTGACGTAAGCCCCGCCGTGATTTCCTCGGCAAGCTGAACGATTTCGGGATTTATCGGCTCGGAGAGAGTTTTTTCGTGATATTCGAGAGCCTGACTTTTCTCGCTTAAAAACGAGGTTTTCACGGAATTTGTGATAACGCCCTGTTCAGCGGCGGCTGTGAGAATTTCCTCCATATCCGCCTTCTCGAAAAGCCGAATAAGGCTCTCGTTTGCCTGAGGAATGTAATATTCCAGCGTATAAAC
Source organism: uncultured Clostridia bacterium (assembly GCA_945933905.1). Taxonomy (GTDB): domain Bacteria; phylum Bacillota; class Clostridia; order Oscillospirales; family Ruminococcaceae; genus CAG-115. Next base: position 1,949 of record CAMEQX010000200.1, on the reverse strand, counting down.
GGCGTTTCTGTCCATATTTGTCTTGGTGAACATCTCGTCCTTATACGTTCGGTAAATGTTCTCGGAATAGCCCGTTATGCTGACGTTTGTCGTCATACTCGGGTGAATGACAACCTTTGTGCTGCTGTTGTCGTTTACTCTAATCGTCATTTTCACGGGAGAGCCGAAAAACCTGTCGTTATACACCGTGAGATTTTTCAAAAGCGGCGCGTATTCCTCGAGATAACCGTCAAGCGCGCCCTGTCGAAGCGTCAGCGCAAGCGTGTTTGTGTTGAGATTTTTCTTGAAGGTTTTCCAGCCGCTCCAGCCTGTCGTGTAATCGGGGTGCGCGGTCCAGCCCGTTTCGCCGTTATATTGGTCAAACGACCAGCGGCTCACGTTCACGGGATAGCTTGTTGTCGCATAGAACAAAACATTGTCCGCGGGCTTGTTTGCGCCGTGATTTACGCCGCTGTTGTTTGCGAAATTCGAGAGCATATTCCGCCCGTAGAAATCCGAGCTTTTCTTGAAAACCGTGTCGAGATAGCTCCCCATAGGCGTATTTGTATCGCGCGGCACAACCGTGAGGATAAGCGCCGACAGCACGCCGAAAATCGCTATGGATATCAGGCGCTCGCGGCGGGATTTTTTGTCGTCAATGTAAACGATATCGTTCGGGAACTCGGGCTGCGCCGAGCCCAGTACAGCAAGCCCGAAGCCCGCCGCCAGAAATACCGTAAATCCCGCGGGAAGCCCGCCCGCCGTTCTCGCGGACAAAATCATCGGGATAAGCGCGGGCAGCAGAAGAAAGCTCGGTCTTGGCAAATACACGTTGAAATAGCACACTGAGAAGCCGAAAATGCACGAAAACAGAACAATCGTCGTTGCCGCAAACATCACGTCAAAGCTCTCGGAGTTTTTGAAGATAAAGTCGATAAAGCCCGCCGAGGAACCTTGATTTAGCGACAGGCTTGTTATCACAAACGTAATAATCGAAAGCGCGAGAAACGCAAGCACGGCAAAAGCACGCTTGTTTCTCAGAGCGTAGAAAAGCATATATACGCCGAAGGAAACCGCGGTCATTATGACGGTGCAGAGGAGCTGCTCCTGCCTGCACAAAACGTACATCAGCGCCGCGCTCATCGAGCAAAGATATATCAGCGCGGTTATTACCTCCGCGCCCTTATATTGAGGACGAACTCTTTTATTCATCGCATTGCTCCCGTTGGTTGAAAAAAGAAATTACAGATAGATATAAAGACGTGCTTTCATCATTCCGTTGTACAATTTGCGGTTTTTGTCGGATTTTTCGCCGAAAATGCCCTCAAATTCCTCATCGGGCGTGATAACATAAAGCTGATTTTCCCCGAGCGGACGAAGTCGTTCACCCATAATTTTGTACAATTCCCGCGCGTCCGAAAGCTCCAGCATACGTTCGCCATAAGGGGGATTTGTGATGATTTTCGCGGGCTTTTCGGGGAACGAAAAATCCCTTATATCGCGCTTTTGCACGGTGATATACTTGTCAACACCCGCAAGCCGCGCGTTTTGCCGAGTGAGCTCAACGCAGCTCTCGTCGATATCGAAGCCTATCCCCTCGAAATCCGCGTCTGTTTTGATAAGAGAACGCGCTTCTTCGCGGGCGTTTTCCCACACCTTTTTCGGCAAAAACGGGAAATTCTCGCCCGAGAAATGCCGATTTAGACCGGGAGCGATATTGAGCGCTTTCATCGCGCTTTCTATTAAAATAGTACCCGAGCCGCAAAACGTGTCGAGAACGGTATCTCCCGCGCGAACTCTCGCCAAATCCACAATCCCCGCCGCAAGCGTTTCGCGGATAGGCGCGGCGTTGCTCTCTTTGCGATAGCCGCGCTTGTGAAGCCCCGCGCCGCTTGTATCGAGCGTGAGCGTGAAGATGTTTTTCATTATAGTGAAGCGGATTTTGCGCTCACCGTTGTCCTCGGGCATTC
>CAMEQX010000199.1 GCA_945933905.1 uncultured Clostridia bacterium | reverse complement strand
GGGGAAGTAGTTCTCGCAGTAGCGAACCCATCCGGGTGAGCAAGAGGTAATCATCGGGAGTGTGCCGCTGTTCTGAGCTCTGTCGAGGAACTCGTGAGCTTCTTCCATAATGGTGAGGTCAGCGGAGAAGTTGGTGTCGAATACCTTGTCGAAACCGAGTCTGCGCATAGCGGCAATCATCTTGCCCTCGCCGTTTGTTCCAACGGGAGCGCCGAATGCTTCTGCGATAGACGCACGAACTGCGGGAGCTGCCTGTACAACAACCATCTTGGTCGGGTCTGCGATTGCTTCCATAACCTTCTGGGTGTCGTCCTTCTCAGCGAGAGCGCCGGTAGGACAAGCAACGATACACTGTCCGCAGGATACGCAAGCGGTATCAGCCAAATCCATATCGAATGCGGAAGCAATCTGAGTTGCGAAGCCGCGCTCGTTTGCGCCGATAACGCCGATGCCCTGAGTAACTCCGCAGGCTGCAACGCAGCGGCGGCAGAGAATGCACTTGGAGTTGTCGCGGTACATATGAGCCGCGCTGTAATCAATCTCGGGAACAGGGTTTTCGCCCTCGTACTTGTTGATGTCAACATCATACTCAACGCAAAGCTCGTTAAGCTCGCAGTTTCCGCCTCTTGTACAGGACAAGCAGGACTTGTTGTGGTTGGAGAGGATAAGCTCGAGAGTTGTCTTTCTGCTCTCGATAACCTTCGGAGAGTTGGTGAAAATCTCCATTCCGTTGTTTACGGGGTAAACGCAGGCTGCTACGAGTGAACGCGCGCCCTTTACCTCGACAACGCAGATACGGCAAGCACCGATTGCGTTAATCTCTTTCAGATAGCACAGCGTGGGGATTTTAATTCCCGCAAATCTCGCCGCTTCAAGAATGGTCGAACCCTCGGGAACAGCGTAATCCACGCCGTTGATTTTTATATTAACCATAGGTGTTAATCCTTTCGTTCAAACTTTCGTTATGCCTTGACAATAGCGCCGAACTTACAGTTGCTCATGCAGACGCCGCACTTGATGCACTTGCTCTGGTCGATGACGAACGGCGACTTGATTTCACCGCTGATTGCGCCGACAGGGCACTTCTTGGAGCAGAGCGAGCAGCCCTTGCACTTCTCGGGAACAATCTGAATCTGGAGCAAATCCTTGCAGACACCCGCAGGGCACTTCTTGTCCTTAACGTGAGCGATGTATTCATCTCTGAAGTAGCGCATTGTCGAAAGAACGGGGTTCGGAGCTGTCTGTCCGAGACCGCAAAGCGCGTTGTCCTTGATGTAGTAGCAGAGCTTCTCGAGCTTGTCGAGGTCTTCCATTGTTGCCTTGCCCTTGGTAATCTTGTCGAGCATTTCGTACATTCTCTTTGTACCGATACGGCAGGGTGTACATTTACCGCAGCTCTCGTCAACGGTGAACTCGAGGAAGAACTTCGCGATATCAACCATACAGTTGTCTTCGTCCATTACGATAAGTCCGCCGGAGCCCATCATAGAGCCGATTGCGATAAGGTTATCGTAGTCAATCGGGATATCGAGGTGCTCGGGAGGAATACAACCGCCCGAAGGTCCGCCTGTCTGAGCAGCCTTGAACTTCTTGCCGTTCGGGATACCGCCGCCGATTTCCTCGATAACAGTACGAAGCGTTGTTCCCATAGGAACCTCAACAAGTCCGGTGTTGTGGATTTTACCGCCGAGCGCGAATACCTTTGTACCCTTGGATTTCTCGGTACCCATTCCCGCGAACCACTCTGCGCCGTTGAGGATAATCTGGCAGATGTTTGCGTAGGTTTCAACGTTGTTGAGAACGGTGGGCTTGCCGAAAAGTCCCTTTACAGCGGGGAACGGAGGACGAGGACGAGGCTCGCCGCGGTTGCCCTCGATAGAGGTCATAAGAGCGGTTTCTTCGCCGCAGACGAACGCGCCCGCGCCAAGTCTTAAGCCAAGACGGAAGCTGAAGTTTGTGCCGAAGATGTTGTCGCCGAGAAGACCTGCTTCTTCAGCCTGCGCGATAGCGATTTTCAGACGGTCAACGGCAATCGGGTACTCTGCACGAACGTAGATGTAGCCCTGATTTGCGCCGATAGCGTAGCCCGCGATAGCCATAGCCTCGATAACTGCGTGGGGGTCGCCCTCGAGAACCGAGCGGTCCATAAATGCGCCGGGGTCGCCTTCGTCGGCGTTGCAGCAAACGTACTTCTGGTCAGCGTCCTTAACCAAATCCTTTGCAAGCTGCCATTTTTTGCCTGTCGGGAAGCCCGCGCCGCCGCGTCCGCGAAGTCCGGAAGCGAGAACGGTGTTGATAACGTCGTCCTGCGACATAGATGTAAGAACCTTGTAGAGCGCCTGATAACCGTCGCGTGCTATGTATTCCTCGATATGCTCGGGGGAGATAAGTCCGCAGTTTCTCAGAGCAACACGGTGCTGTTTAGCATAGAAAGCGGTGTCGTTCAGCGACTTGATAACGTCGCCGTCAACGGTTTCCGCATAGAGATACTTCTTAACGGGCTGGCCGTTCTTGAGGTGCTGTTCAACGATTTCGGGGATATGCTCGGGCTCCATCTTGGAGTAGAACGTGCCCTCGGGATAAACTATCATAATCGGGCCGAGTGCGCAAAGACCGAAGCAGCCTGTCTTGATGATGTTTACCTTGCCCTCAAGACCGTTCTTTTTGAGTTCTTCCTGAAGCTTTTCGATGATTTTCATCGAACCGGACGAGGTGCAGCCTGTACCGCCGCACACCAGAACGTCCTTAACGCCGTTGTCCTTGCCCTCGACGCGTGTTGCGACAACTTCCGCAGCCGCAGCCTTGACAGCGTTAAGCTCGTCAATTGTTTTAATTACGTTCATTGATGAAATTTCCTTTCTTTCCGGAAACTAGAAATAAAGATTTCGCCGATTTCGGCAATCCTTGATTTCAGTAATTTTATTAGTTGTACTTTTCGAGGATTCTGTCAACATCGTCAACGGTAAGTCTGCCGTAAACATCCTCGTTTACCGTAAGAACGGGAGCAAGACCGCACGCGCCGATACATCTGCACGCGTCAAGCGAGAATTTCCCGTCGGGAGTGATTTCGCCGCCTGCAATTCCGAGCTTTTCCTGAAGCTTGTTGTAGATGTCGCCCGAACCCTTTACATAGCAAGCTGTTCCCAGACATACGGAAATCTTGTACTTGCCCTTGGGGTTGATGGAGAACTGCGCATAGAAGGTTACGACGCCGTAAACCTTTTCGAGCGAAATGTCCATCTCCTCCGCAATAATGGTCTGCACTTCGATAGGAAGATAGCCGTAGATTTCCTGCGCCTGCTGGAGAATAGGCATCAGTGCGCCGGGGTCGTCCTTGTGCTCGGCGATGATTTTTCTCAGCTTTTCCTCCTGCTCGGGCGTTCCCGCAAAGGGAACCGCGCTCTTTTTAAAAGCCATTTTTTAGCCTCCTTGATATTTTTTCGGGTTTGTCCCGATGGTTAATAACATTATATTGTAAAAAACCACAATACAACCATATCAATTATAACATATCACGCAAAAAAAATCTACAAAATTCGCGTTCTTGACCGCTTTTTGAGTTGTAGAATTTATGCGGTTTTTTTTGTGTAATTTGACAAATGCGGAATTCTTTGACTTTCCATTAAAACCGCGAAAAACCGCGCTCGACAGCAAAATCAAGCGCGGTAAAACGTTTACAGGTATTTCTTGAGGTCGGCGGCGCGGTCGGTTTTTTCCCAAGCAACTCCCAAATCCTCGCGTCCCATGTGACCGTAAGCGGCAAGCTGCTCGTACTGCGGTTTTCTCAAATCGAGCGTCTTGATAATCGCGGACGGGCGCAAATCAAACTCCTTCACAACAATCTCGGAGAGCTTGTCGTCGGACAGCTTTCCCGTGCCGAATGTGTCAACCATAACGGAAACGGGGTTTGCCACGCCGATTGCATAAGCGAGCTGGATTT